>NZ_BBOC01000057.1:0-34247 GCF_001485335.1 Type-D symbiont of Plautia stali
ACTGCATGGAGCAGATCCGCAAACTCAATATTAAAACGCCGACCATGGATCAGATCATCAACAACCTCAGTGGCGGTAATCAGCAGAAGGTGCTGATTGCGCGTTGGCTGCTGGCACAACCGAAGATCCTGATCCTCGACGAACCGACACGCGGTATTGATGTCGGGGCAAAAGCCGAGATTTATCGCTTAATCAGCGAACTGGCAAACCGGGGTGTCGCCATCATTATGGTGTCCTCTGAACTGCCTGAAATTCTTGGTATGAGCGACCGCGTGATGGTGATGCACGGCGGGCGTATAACTGGCATCCTCGATAAAGAAGAGGCCAATCAGGAAACCATTTTGTCGTTGGCATCCGAGTGAGGCGCGAGACATCTATGAGTAACGTAAAAATTACGGCCCCGCAGGCCGCAGAATCGACTTCCTTCTTTGGCAACCTGCGCCATAAGTTGCCGAAAGATACCGGCATCTTTGTGGTGATGTTAGGGATTGCTTTGATTTTCGAAATTGCAGGCTGGTACGTCCGTGACCAATCTTTCCTGCTCAACACCAACCGCCTGGTTCTGATCGTTCTACAGGTGGCCATTATCGGGATTATCGCGGTGGGGGTGACGCAAGTCATCATCACCACGGGTATCGATCTGTCATCCGGTTCGGTCATCGCACTGACCGCGGTGGTCGCGGCCAGTCTGGCGCAAACCTCGGACAGCTTGTCACCGATGTATCCGTCATTAGTTAACCTGCCAGCCGTGATTCCGATTGTGGCCGGTATTGGTGTGGGTTTATTGTGTGGTGTAATGAACGGTTTCCTGATTACCAAGACCGGAATCCCGCCATTTATCGCCACACTGGGCATGATGGTATCGGCACGTGGTCTGGCGCAATATTACACCCAAGGTAACCCGATCAGCTTCTTGTCAGATGGTTTCACCTCCATCGGCCAAGGCGCGATGCCAGTGATTATCTTCTTGGTGGTGGCCTTCCTGTTCCACATTGCCCTGAAACATACGCGCTACGGCAAATATGTCTACGCGATTGGCGGCAACATGACGTCGGCCAAAGTATCCGGTATCAACGTCAACAAATACCTGATCATCGTTTACACCATCGCCGGTGCGCTCTCTGGTTTAGCAGGTGTGGTGCTGGCGGCACGTGTCAGTAGCGGCCAGTCAAGCATGGGTATGGCCTATGAACTGGATGCGATTGCCGCAGCAGTTATCGGCGGTAGCAGCCTGATGGGCGGCGTAGGACGCATCACTGGTACGCTGATTGGTGCGGTGATCCTGGGTCTGATTAAGAGCGGGTTCACCTTTGTGGGTGTCGATGCCTACGTGCAGGACATCATTAAGGGCATCATTATCGTAGCGGCAGTTTCCATCGATATGCACAGAAACCGCAAGAAACGCTAATACGCTTCATACTTCACACTGTAGCTGCGTTGGCTACGCTCGTTTACCCTGGTCACATAGTGAACTATGCTCCCAGGGCTAAACGGGCTTGCCGCCTTGTTGCAGCGCGAATGACTTTGCGTATCGGGATACGCTTCATACTTCGCACTTTAGCTGCGTTGGCTACGCTCGTTTACCCTGGTCACATAGTGAACTATGCTCCCAGGGCTAAACGAGCTTGCCGCCTTGCTACAGCGCGAATTATTTTGCGTATCGGTATGTGATGAACACATTGTAAATCTCTTTCGCTCGCTTCCCTCTCTCTCACAATAAGTTTTCCCACTGGTTGATCCTGTTCTTTTCCCCGCGTTTGCTTTCGATTTGCCCCTTTCTGCTCATTTTTTGCCACTTCTGCACCATACCAGCGCTGTTGGTCATCACTTTTTTGCACATCTGACACGCAGTTTGTGCACCAATAGAGTGCGAGGTGGGTTCTTTTTAAACACCTCGGGTCATGCATTGAACTTATTAACTCCTTCGAGGTAATCAGAAAGGCTTATTTTCCGGGCCGTTAGGAATAATCTGGACAGGCTTTTTGGTGTGCAGAATAAACCTGGCCTGCATATTGCAACTTCATGAACACAAGCCAGCAGGCTGAGACACCCATATTTGGGCATTCGGGGATTGACGGAGGCAATATGAACTTAAGACGACTGAAGTACTTTGTAAAAATCGTCGATATCGGCAGCCTGACTCAGGCAGCAGAAGTGTTGCACATCGCGCAGCCTGCGCTTAGCCAGCAAGTTGCAACGCTGGAAAATGAACTCGATCAGCAACTGCTGATCCGCACCAAACGTGGCGTCACGCCAACCGAAGCCGGTAAAATTCTTTATGCTCATGCCCGCACAATTTTACGTCAGTGTGAGCAGGCGCAGACCGCAGTGATTAATGCCGGTCAGGCACTGAATGGTCAGGTATCCATTGGCCTGGCACCGGGTACGGCGGCATCGTCTTTGACGATGCCTCTGCTGCAAACCGTGCGTGAGCAATTCCCCGATGTGCTGGTCTATCTGCATGAAAACAGCGGCACTTCATTAAATGAAAAAGTGATGAACGGCCAGCTGGATATGGCGGTGCTGTACGATCGTGCGCCGACGGCAGGCATCAACAGTGTTCCTTTGATGAAAGAAGAACTCTATCTGGTGGGCGCGACGGCTTGTCCGGGAGCCACCGTCGATCTGGCTGATGTCGCGCAGATGAATCTGTTTCTGCCACGTGATTACAGCGCCGTGCGTAAACGTGTTGATGAAGCCTTTTCTCTGCGCCGCCTGAGCGCGAAAATTATCGGTGAGATTGAGTCAATCTCTACGCTGACAGCCGCCGTTTCCAGCGGTATGGGCGTGACCGTGCTGCCAGAGTCAGCGGCTCGTGCGCTGGTAAGTTCAACTCATGCGTGGATGGCGCGTATTAACAGCCCGTCACTGAATCTGCCTTTGTCATTGAACATCTCTGCACGTTTACCACTCTCACCATCCGCACAAGCGGTGAAAAATATTCTGCTGTCATTGCTGAATAAGCCGATGACCGAAGAACGCGAGTTGATGTTAGTGGGTTAAGTGTCGAAATACTGGCTGTAAATTGTAGCGGCGCAATTTATTGCGTAATGCATGTCAGTTAAGCGGCAGACGATAACGCCGTCTGAGACCGCACCGGGGCTGGCGGTCCTCGCGCCGCTACGCGGTACCTTCACTTCACTCGTCTGCCTTACGGACCGGTGCCGATGGAACATCCATGTTCCAGCGCCACCTTTCGCCCGCGTCCTGCGGGCTCTCCTGGCATACTCGCTCCGTTCAGCGCTGCGAAATGCCTGCTCTGGTGCGGCCCCAGCCGGCTCATTAGCTTCAGTGCGACTTGTCAAAAAGGGCACATTGTCTGAGGCTATGACGCCTCTGCTGCCCCCTCAGAACTATCCGCAGCGCTGAGACTTTTACGTTGGGCCAGGAGTCCCACGCGGGGAGGCGTGGGGCAGTTCGCGGCCGACCATGGATGGTCATCCGCGAACGGTCCGTCCGGCACGACGTGGAAGTCGAAGGTACCGCGTCAGCGGCGCGAGGACGGCCCAGAGGGGGCAGTAGTGGCGGCAGAGCCCGCACGGAAAAGAAAGGCCGCTTATCAATAAACAGCCTGAGTACTTAACTGACGAGCATTACGCAATTTATTGCGCGGTAAATTGCGCCGCTGCCAATATGGATTAAGCGCAGGCCTTAGCGAGCCCGTAAACACCTCCCCTTATTACTATTCCGCATAACACACCGTTTTTTATTATTTGTTGCAATCACACCAACTTCATAACATGGACGAAACAGGGCAGGAAACAGGAGAAAGGGTGTGAATTTCCAGCAACTTAAAATTATACGCGAAGCGGCACGTTGCGAATTCAACCTGACAGAAGTGGCGAATACGCTTTTTACCTCGCAATCCGGGGTCAGTCGCCATATTCGCGATCTGGAAGATGAACTCGGTGTCGAGATCTTCATTCGTCGCGGCAAGCGACTGTTAGGGATGACCGAACCGGGCAAGGCGCTGTTAACCATTGCTGAACGCATCCTCGATGAAGCCGGAAAGGTGCGTCGCCTGGCGGATGTGTTTACCAATGAGACCAGCGGCGTGTTAACCATCGCCACCACGCACACCCAGGCGCGCTATAGCTTGCCACGGGTGATCAAAGCGTTTCGTCAGCTCTACCCGAATGTGCGTCTGGAGTTGAATCAGGGTTCGCCGCAGGAGATTGTCACCATGCTGCTGGCCGGTGAAGCGGATATTGGCATTGCCTCCGAGCAACTGGTGAATAACAGCAGTCTTGCGGCCTTCCCATGGTTCAGCTGGCATCACTCATTGTTGGTACCGCACGACCACGAGTTGCTGCAGCATCAGCCGGTGACGCTGGCCAGCCTGAGCCGCCATCCATTAATCACCTATCGGCAAGGAATTACCGGTCGTTCACGTGTGGATCGCGCTTTCCAGGCGGCTGGCATCAAACCCGATATCGTCCTCAGCGCACAGGACTCGGACGTGGTGAAAACCTACGTTGAGTTAGGGCTGGGTGTCGGTATTCTGGCTGACCAGGCTTGTGACATTTACGACGGTGAAGATTTGGTGAAAATCGACACGCATCACCTTTTCGATGCCAACACCGTGTGGCTCGGTCTGAAGCGTGGTCAGCTGCAGCGCAACTATGTTTGGCAGTTCCTTGAGTTGTGTAATGCCAATCTCTCGCTGGAGGAGATCAAACGTCAGGCGCTCTCTTACGAAAGCGAAGCCGAACCGGCCATCGATTTCCAAATTTAACCTGTCAGGTCGTCATTCGTGGCGACCTGACACAGCATAAAATTTCTTTTCCCGCCGCAAAACACACACCTGCTTTGATTCCATCCCACAGAAAAACATCCTGCGCTGTCACGTCACGATAAAGTGAAATAAACAGGACACAGGGGATGAACATGTCGCGAATTCAGTTGAAAGATGCAGAGTTATTGCGCCAGCAGGCGTTGTTTGGCGGATGCTGGCAGGATGCGCACGCGGGGGCCACGCTGCCGGTTATCGATCCCGCCACCCAGCAGCAGATTGCCACCATTCCCGCCTTGGGTGCGGCTGAAACCGAGCAGGCGATAGATTATGCTGAGTCGGTGCGCGTCAGTTGGGGTAAAACCCCTAATGCCACCCGTGCGGCGCTGCTGGAAAAATGGCATCAGCTGATTATCGACAACGCCGATGATTTGGCGATCATCATGACCGCCGAACAGGGCAAACCGCTGGCAGAAGCCAAAGGTGAAGTGCTCTACGGGGCCAGCTTTGTGAAGTGGTTTGCCGAAGAAGCGCGTCGTATCTACGGTGACACCATCCCGGCACCGAGTGAAGATCGTCGCATTCTGGTATTAAAGCAGCCAGTGGGTGTCGCAGCGGCGATAACACCGTGGAATTTCCCGATTGCAATGATCACCCGCAAAGTGGCCCCTGCGCTGGCCGCAGGCTGTCCGATCATCGTCAAGCCTTCTGAACTCACTCCTCTCTCTGCACTGGCACTGGCGGTGCTGGCAGAGCGAGCGGGCTTCCCTACCGGCGTGTTGCAAGTACTGACCGGACTGCCGACTGAGATCGGCAGTACACTCACGGCCAGCCGCACGGTGCGCAAAATCTCCTTTACCGGTTCAACCCGTGTAGGTCAGCTGTTGATGCAACAAAGTGCCGATAGCATCAAGCGCCTCAGTCTGGAACTGGGCGGCAATGCGCCACTGATAGTGTTTGATGACGCCGATCTGGATGTCACCATCCCAGGCGTGATGGCGAGTAAGTTCCGCAATGCCGGACAGACCTGTGTCTGCGCCAACCGCATTCTGGTGCAGCGCGGCATCTACGAACGTTTCAGTGAAAAACTGCTGGCAGCGGTTGCTACCCTAAAAGTGGGTGATGGCTTTGAGCCGGGCAGCACCCTGGGTCCGCTGATTAACGATCGTGCCGTCGAGAAGGTTAACAGTCATATTGATGATGCGCTCAGTCAGGGGGCAACCTTGTTGCACGGCGGCATCGGTGCGCCAAACGGCACTTTTGTCGAGCCAACGGTGTTGGGCAATGTCACCAGCACTATGCGTATTGCGCATGAAGAAACCTTTGGTCCGGTGGCACCGTTATTTGTTTTCGATACCGAAGAAGAAGCGATTCGCATGGCGAATGACACGCCTTACGGCTTGGGTGCGTATTTCTTCACCGAGAATATACGGCGTGCCTGGCGCGTGGCGGAGTCTCTGGAATTTGGCATGGTCGGTTTTAATACCGGTGCCATTTCATTAGATGCGGCTCCTTTCGGTGGAATTAAATTATCCGGATTAGGGCGCGAAGGATCGCGCTATGGAATTGAAGAGTATCTGGAGCAGAAAACATTTCATATGGGGAGCCTGTAAATATCGGTCGCCATAAATGACGACCCTACAGTAGGGCGCGCATTAATGCGCACCAAAATAAAAACAGCGCCGATGGCCTCAGGTTATCGGCGCTTTTTGTTTTGTGCGCGCCGTCATACTTTTCCCACCCATCCCCGTTTTAGTGCAAGTTTCATGCGAGCTGCACCGCTGCGACGCACGAATTTTGTGAAGTAAATCATCTGTTTATTCCTTCGGCAATTCCGCAAAATTTCGCTCAACAATACGGCAGAAAATTTTTTTGGCGTGTTTTTTACGCATTTTTATTTTTCACTGGGCTGGCATACTTTCTGCATTAGCTTATTAACGTGACAGATAAATGTGGTGCAAATCGTTAATTGGCGCACATGTGATGGGTGTAACAAATAAGGAATTATCCATGTTAAGTTTCGACCCTGAAAAAGTTTCTCTTCCTTTAGGCCATTATATTGGTGGCCAGCATGTCACCACACAAGGTGCGCGCTTCGCCGTGAAACGCCCGTCCGATGGCAAAGTCTATGCCGAGCTGAGTGAAGCGCAGGCAGAAGACGTGGATCGCGCCGTGACCCTTGCACATCACACCCTGAAAACCAGCGGCTGGCGCAGTTGCTCACCGCGTGAACGTGGCAGGGTGTTACGTCGCTGGGCAGATCTGATTGAAAACGACCTGCTGCTGGCACAACTGGAAGCGCTGGGTTCGACGCGCCCAATCAGCGATGTCGTGCAGCATGAAATTCCGTTCACGGCGGAAGCTATCCGTTTCTACGCCGAGTGTGCAGATAAATACAGTGGCGACCTGTTCCCGACGCAAGAGAGCAGTCTCGGCATGTTGATTTCAGAGCCGTATGGCGTGATTGGCGCCATTACGCCGTGGAATTTTCCGCTGTCGATGGCGTCGTGGAAATGTGGCCCGGCCCTGGCAGCAGGTAATGCGGTGGTGCTGAAGCCATCCGAACTGACGCCGTACTCCACGGTGCGTATGGCGGAGTTGGCGGTGCAGGCCGGATTACCCGCCGGCGTACTCAATATTGTGCAAGGTAGCGGGGCGGTAACGGGCAGCGCGCTGGTGACACACCCACTGGTACGCAAGGTTTCCTTTACCGGATCAACCGTGACAGGCGCACGCATTATGAGCGACGCCGCGCAGCACGGCATGAAGCCTGTGACGCTGGAGCTGGGGGGCAAAAGCCCGCAATTAGTCTTCGATGATGCAGGCGATATTGATGTGCTGGCGCAACGTATTTTACGTGGTTTCACCGCGAACGGCGGTCAGGCTTGTGTGGCAGGCACCCGTCTGATTGTACAGCGTGCTATCGCCCAACCTTTGCTGGAACGCTTAGTCACACTGTGCCAACAACCGCGTCCAGGTGTGACCTGGCAGGACAGCAGCCGCTACGCGCCATTAATCGATGAACGCCAGGGTAACAAGGTGGCTTCGGTGATTGCCGAAGCCAAAGCGCAGGGCGCGGAAGTGTTGGTGGGTGGCGAGCGCTTTGCGGATACCGATGGCGGTTGGTTCTGGCAGCCTACGCTGTTGTGCGGTGTGGCGGCAGACAACCCGGCGGTACAGCAGGAGATTTTCGGCCCGGTACTCACTGTGCAGGAGTTCGATAGCGAAGAAGAGGGTCTTGCGTTAGCAGCGCATGAAACCTATGGCCTGTGCGCAGGGGTGCATACCCTCAGCCTGCCGCGTGCGATGCGGGCGATGCGGGCCATTGAATCGGGCACCGTATGGATTAACCGCTACGGCCGCTCTGGCGATTTTATTATTCCCACTGGGGGCTTCCTGGGCTCCGGTATTGGCAAGGATCTGGGACGTCAGGCTTTTCAGGCCTGCCAGCGCCAGAAGAGTGTATTAATCGATTTCTAAATTCACGTATCAGATAACGACGAGGTCGCGTCATGGCACTGTTTAAACCGAAATTCATCACCTTTGATTGCTACGGCACCCTGATTAATTTTGATATGGCAGGAGCAGCAGAGCGCTGCTTTAAAGATCGCGTGTCAGCGCAGCAGATGCTGGCATTCACCACGGATTTCGCCATCTACCGCCGCGATGAAGTCTTGGGTGCGTGGAAACCTTATTACGACGTGGTCAGTGATGCATTGCAGCGCACCTGTAAAAAATGGGGCGTGCAGTGGAGCCAGGCTGACAGTGATTTTATCTATACCGATTGCGCCACCTGGGGACCGCATCCGGATGTCCCTGCCGGGCTGGCAAAAGTGGCGAAAGAGTTCCCACTGGTGCTGCTGACCAACTCCATGAACGATTTGATCCCGCATCACGTGCCGCGTCTCGGTGCGCCGATCCACATGACCATCACCGCTGAAGAAGTGGGTGCGTACAAGCCGCAGATGAAAGGCTTCGAATACATGCTGGATAAGCTGAACTGCGGACCAGAGGATATTCTCCACGTTTCCTCCAGCCTGCGTTACGACCTGATGACCTGCTATGACATGGGCATCAAGAACAAGGTGTGGGTCAACCGTGGCCACGATCCGGCCAATCCGGCTTACGAATATACCGAGATCAAAGATATCGGCGGTCTGCCCGCTGTGGTTGGACTCTAAGCCCGGAGGCGGCGATGAAACTCGAATCATTCTGGCAAGACACGGCACCTGCTTTCACCGGTGCCGCCAGTGGCGCACTGCCCGCCGTCGCGGATGTGGTGGTGATTGGCGGTGGCTTTACCGGCGTCTCGACGGCACTCAATCTGGCGCGCAGCGGCATCAACGTGGTGCTGCTGGAGCGTGGCGAAATGATGAGTCAGGCCTCGGCGCGTAACGGTGGTCACTGCAATACCGGCGTGGCGCAGAACTTTGCTTCGCTGGTCGAGAGCCAGGGTATCGAGCAGGCCAGCCGCTTTTATCGTGCGTATGACGATGCGGTGAGCTATGTCGAACAGCTGGTGCGAGAAGAGCAGATTGATTGCGATTTCCGCCTGTGCGGCAAACTGAAGCTGGCCAGCAAAGCGTCGCATTTCCCTGGCCTGCGCAGTGCATGGCAGCTGATGCGTGACACTGTGGACCCGGAAATCGAGCTGATCAGTCAGGATGAGATTCGTCGTGAAGTGGGCAGTGACAGCTTCCATGGCGGTTTGCTGCAGAAACGCGGCGGCCAGATGCACATGGGCAAGTTTGGTATTGGCCTGGCGAATGCGGCTGCGCAGGCCGGCGTGAAAATCTTCCCGCACCATGCGGTGACAGGCTTAACGCGGCTGGAGGGGCATCGCCATCGCGTCACCACCACCAAAGGCGAAATTATTGCCGAAAAAGTGATGATGGCGACCGGCGTCTCCAACGAAGGACCTTTCCCTTGGTTCCAGCGCCGCATTGTACCCGTTGGCAGCTTTATCGTGGTGACGGAACCGTTGGGCGACGCGTTGATCGAGCAGATATTGCCAAAGGACCGTACTTACGTCACCTCACTGAATATCGGCAACTATTTCCGTACCACTGCCGATCGTCGTCTGGTATTCGGCGGACGGGCGCGTTTTGCCGTCAGTAACCCCACTTCAGATACGCGCAGCGGTGAAGTGTTGCGTGCCGCGATGACCGCGCTGTTCCCTCAATTGGGCAAAGCGCGCATCGACTACTGCTGGGGCGGCATGGTGGATATGACCGCCGATCGGCTGCCCCATGCCGGTGAGCACGAAGGCGTGTTCTATTCACTCGGTTACAGCGGTCACGGCACGCAGATGTCGGTGTGGATGGGCCGTGTGATGGCGGACTTACTGGCCGAAAAACGTAACGAAAATCCCTGGCAGCGCGACGCATGGCCTGCGCTGCCAGGTTACCACGGGAAACCCTGGTTTTTGCCTCTCGCAGGGCTGTATTACAAGGCTAAGGATCGGCTCTCTTAATAGGTAACCCGGTGCGCATGAATGCGTCATCACGGCTGGTGCTGTTTTTGGCCAGGTGCGCATGAATGCGCACCCTACTGGCGACCAGGTGGGTGGCCTGTAGGGTCGCCATTTATGGCGACCAGGTGGGTGGGACAATTTACAAAATATACAACTTTTCATATTGAGGGTGTGCAGATGAGTAAATTCGATAAAGAGTCTGACGCTGTGAATCCGGCCCTGACACGCATGCTGACGGAAGGGTCCATGTCGCGTCGTGGCCTGATGAAGTTGTTGTCTGCCGGTGCAGTGATGAGCAGCGGCTTGATAGGTTTTCCGCAGATGAGTTTTGCGGCAGAAACGCCGGTCAAAGGTGGCAAAATGCGTGCCGCCATGTCCAATGCTTCAGCAACGGATACGCTTGACCCGGCCAAAGGCAACAACAGCGGTGATTACACCCGTCAGTTTATGGTTTATAGCGGCTTAACCGAGCTGGACAAAAATCTGGCGGCGCAGCCTGCGTTGGCAGAATCGATTGAATCCAGTGATGGCATCACCTGGCACATCAAACTGCGTAAAGGTGTGACCTTCCACGACGGCAAACCGCTCACGTCCAAAGACGTCATTTACTCATTAAGCCGCCACAAAGATCCGGCCGTCGCCTCCAACGCCTTTAAGCTGGCCGATCAGTTCAAAACCTTCACCGCCGTCAATGACAACGAAATCACGCTGGAACTGAGCAGTGCAAACTTCGACGTGCCTTTCATGCTGGCGAGCGCACCGTTCCTGATCGTGCAGGATGGTACGAAAGACTTCAGTAAAGGCATAGGCACCGGACCATTCAAACTGAAAGAGTTCTCGCCAGGCGTACGTTCTGTCGGTGTCAAAAACCCGAACTACTTTAAGCCTGGCCTGCCTTACCTGGACGAGGTCGAACTGCTGGGCGTGACCGATCAGGCGGCTCGCGTCAATGCTTTAATGTCGGGCGATCTGCATGTGGTTTCGACCCTCAGCGCCGCTGACTGCAAGCGCATCAAAGCCACCAGTGATTATGCTGTGCTGGAGAGCAAATCAGGGATGTATACCAACCTGATTATCCGTACCGACATGAAGCCAGGCAGCAATGAAGATTTCGTGCTGGCAATGAAGTACCTGCAACCACGCGACATTATCGTGAAAACGGTTCTGCAGGGCTATGGCGATGTCAGTAACGATACGCCAGTTCCGCCGTGGCATCCGCTGTATAACGCCGATTTGAAACCGCGTCCGCTCGATGTCGAAAAAGCCAAGTTCCACATTGAAAAAGCCGGTATGAAAGGCGCCACGGTGGAGATCATTACTACGCCAAATATTGAGGGCGCGGTGGAAGGCGGCCAGTTGATTCAGCAAGTTGCGCGTAATTCGGGCCTGAAGATCAACGTGCGCCGCGTGCCGTATGACGGTTACTGGTCAACCCACTGGACCAAAGATCCAGTGGGTTACGGCTCAATCAACCCGCGCCCAACGCTGGACATGTTGTTCTCGCAGTTCTACCTCTCCAGCGCCGCAAACAATGAGTCAGGCTGGAAGAACCCACAGTTTGATCAGCTGGTGGTGGCTGCGCGTGGTGAGCGCGATCAGGGCAAGCGCAAGCAGATGTACGGCGATATGCAGAAGCTGATTTACGACCACTGCGGCACCATTATCCCGACCTTTATCAGTAGCACTGACGGCTACAGCAAGAAAGTCGGCGGTATTGAGGCCTGGCCGAGCGGCATGATGATGGGCTATCGCTTCCATGAGTTCGCCTGGCTGAAAGCCTGATTTATCACCCGTAAGAGGAGGTCGCCGATGAACCGATACATGTTGTTCCTGATTGCCCGGCGCGTAGGTGCCGGCATCCTGACCTTGCTTATCGTCTCGGCGGTGGTGTTTTTTATCACCAGTCTGCTGCCTGGCGACGCCGCGCAGATGATTCTGGGGCAGAACGCCACGCCGGAAACGGTGGCGGCGTTACGCCAGCAGTTGGGGCTCGACCAGCCGTTGCTGGTGCGTTACTTCAGCTGGTTAGGAGGCATGCTGCACGGCGATTTCGGCACCTCGTTCGCCAGCCATCTCCCGGTAACGCAGTTGGTGGCTCAGCGCATTCCGGCCACGTTCGAGCTGGCGGCGATCACCACGGTGATTTGTGTGCCGCTGGCGTTGGTGATCGGTATTGTCGCTGCGATGAAACGGGGATCGGCGCTGGATCGTTTCCTGGTGATCAGCACCATGGCGACGGTGGCGGTGCCGGAGTTTCTGGTGGCGACGGTGGCGGTGTTGATCTTTGCAGTAAAACTGCATTGGGTATCGGCGATGTCGTTCGGCAGCCCGGATATGGGTCTGGTCAGCTACCTGAAAGCTTATGCGCTACCGGTGATGACACTGTGCTGCGTACTGGTGGCGCAGATGGCACGCATGACGCGCTCGGCGATCATCAACCAGCTCGACAGTCCCTATCTCGAAATGGCGCTGCTGAAAGGAGTGTCGCCGTTGCGCGCGGTCCTACGCCACGCGCTGCCAAATGCGGTGGGGCCGATTGCCAACGCGATTTCGCTGAGTCTGTCATATCTGTTTGGCGGCGTGATCATCATCGAATCGATTTTTAGCTACCCAGGCCTCGCCAGTGCGCTGGTGGATGCAGTCAGTAACCGCGATCTCCCCGTGGTGCAGCTGTGCGTGATGATGTTCGCCGCCTGTTATCTGGTACTGCTGCTGATCGCGGACGTGCTGACCATCGCCTTTAACCCGAAATGGAGGAGCTGATGAATAACTTACTGCTTCCTGTACGTCTCTTTCAGTCGCTCTCGGTGTCGGGTCGTATTGGCTTATTGATCTCACTGTTCTGGGTAGCGATGGCGCTGTTCGGTAACCAGCTGGCACCGCATAACATCGACGATATTGGCGGTGGCCCGATGTTGGGCGGGATGACGACCGATAATCTGCTGGGAACGGATTACCTCGGTCGCGACATCCTGAGCCGTATTCTGTACGGCGCAAAATTCTCGATTGGTCTGGCACTCACTGCCGCGTTGGGTGCCAGCCTGATCGGCACCTTGCTGGCGTTACTGGCGGCGGTAGCGGGGCGCTGGCTGGAGGAGCTGCTGGGCCGCATTAACGATGCGATGCTGGTGCTGCCGGGCAAAGTGCTGTCACTGATGATTGTGGCGGTATTTGGTTCGTCGCTGCCGATGCTGATTCTCACCGCAACCTTTACCTACTGGCCGGGCGCGTTTCGTATCGCCTTTGCCATGGCCAGCAGTCTGCGCAATATGGATTATGTCCGGGCCTCGCGCTTGCGGGGTGAAAGCCGCTGGTACGTCGCGATCCACGACATCCTGCCCAATATGGTGCATCCGATGTTGACCGACTTCGGTCTGCGTTTTGTCTACATCGTACTGCTGTTGAGCGGCTTGAGTTTCCTCGGGCTGGGTGTTCAACCGCCGTACGCCGACTGGGGCACACTGGTGCGTGAAAACCTGCAGGGGCTGTTCAACGGCTCGCCTGCGGTGCTCATGCCTGCGGTGGCGATTGCCAGCCTGACCATTGGTGCCAACCTGTTTATCGACAGCCTACAGCAGATGCGCCCGCTGACGCTGGCGAAGGAGGGAGCATGAACGTGACACCCCATACCGCCATGCCGGTAATTTCAGTAGAAAATCTGCGAGTTACCGCAGAGACCGACAAAGGTGAAGAGATTGATTTGGTCTCTGATATCCGTTTTACCGTGCAAAAAGGCGAAGTGCTGGCGCTGATTGGTGAGTCAGGTTCCGGGAAAACCACCATCGCCATGGCCTTGATGGGCTATGCGCGCCATGGTTGCCGCATTGCTGACGGCAACATTCACATGGCGGGCACCGATGTGCGCAGCTTGTCGCCCGGCCAGCTAAGGGAATTTCGTGGCAACAAGGTGGCTTATATCGCTCAGAGTGCGGCGGCTTCTTTCAACCCCGGCATGCGTATTCTTGACCAGGTGATAGAGCCGGTGGTGATCCACGGCACCATGAAGCGCAAAGCGGCAAAAGAGAAGGCGATAGCGCTGTTTCGTGAACTGGCGTTACCCAATCCAGACACCATTGGCGATCGCTTCCCGCATCAGGTTTCAGGTGGGCAGTTACAACGCCTGATGACCGCGATGGCGCTGATTGGCGATCCTGATGTGGTGATCCTCGACGAACCGACCACCGCACTGGATGTCACCACACAAGTTGAAGTGCTGAAAGCGTTTCGCCGCGTGGTGGCGCAGCGTGGCGTGACGGCGATTTATGTCAGTCACGATTTGGCCGTGGTGGCGCAGATGGCCGACCGTATTCTGGTGCTGCTGCGCGGAAAAATGGCCGAATACGGCACCACCGAAACCTTGATTGGTGCACCGCAGGCAGAATACACCCAGCTGTTGATGGATGCGGCACGTCAGAAAGAGCGTGAAAGTAGCTGGACCTGTGCCGAAGCGGATGTGCTGCCGCTGATGGAAGTGCGCGATCTCAGCGCGGGTTATGGCCCGCGTGACAAAGAGGGTAAGCCGAAAACGCTGATTCTCGAAGACATCAACCTGAAGCTGTGGAAAGGGCAGGCGATTGGCATTATCGGCGAATCGGGTTCGGGTAAAACCACGCTGGCACATGCGATTGCCGGACTGAATGCGCCGAGTCGCGGTCACATTCTGTTTAATGGTCACTATATCAATGGCGACATGCACATGCGTCCGGATAACGAGCTGCGGCGTATTCAGTATGTGTTCCAGATGGCCGATACCGCGTTGAACCCGGCGCACAGCGTTGAGCGTATCCTTTTACGCCCGCTGGCGCTGTTCCACGGCTTGAAAGGGGCCGATCTGCAGCGCCGCCTGCATCAACTGCTGGATCTGGTCAAACTGCCGCGCACGGTGCTGTGGCGACGCCCGTGGGCGCTGTCGGGGGGGCAGAAGCAGCGTGTCAATCTGGCACGCGCGCTGGCAGCCGAGCCGGATCTGATCCTGTGCGATGAAGTGACTTCCGCGCTGGATACCGTGGTGGCAGCAGCGGTACTGGATCTGATCAGTGAACTGCGCCGTGAGCTGGGACTGTCGGTGCTGTTTATCAGCCACGATATGCACGCGGTACGCGCCGTGTGTGACGATATCGTGGTGATGAAATCAGGCCGTATTGTCACGCAGATCGCCCGTGCAGATTACGACAAGCCCACCAGCGAGCTCTATTTCGAACGTTTGAAACGGGCGGTGCCAGAGCTGCGTCAAGGCTGGCTGGATGAGCATGAAGAAGTGTTGAAGGCGGAGTAGGTGCGCCAGCACCGGCATCTGCTTAACCCGTGCGCATAAATGCGCACCCTACGATCTTATGTCGGGTCGCCATGAATGTGCACCCGAAATACCGTAGGGTCGCCATAAATGGGCACCATTAATACTGTAGGGTCGCCATGAATGTGCACCCCTAATACCGTAGGGTCGCCATTTATGGCGACCGTCTCTAAAAGATAATGAGGTCGTTACCCTATGCCTGCACCGATTCGTTATGTACAGGACAGTGCAAATTTCCCGGAATCCGCTGATGTGGTAGTGATCGGTGCCGGTATTGCCGGTTCAGCCGCCACCTGGGAGCTGGCGAAACAGGGACTCAAGGTGGTGCTGATCGAAAAAGGCTTAGTCGGTGCAGAACAGTCGAGCCGCAACTGGGGCTGGTGCCGACAGCAAAACCGTGATGAGCGCGAACTCCCGCTGATCATCTATGCTCTGCAGCGCTGGGGTGAGCTGGCTGCCGAAACCGGTGAGGAACTGGGTTTTCGTCGCAGTGGGCTGGTGTACGCCACGCGTGTTGAATCGGATATTGCTGCCTGGGATAAATGGAACCAGATGGCGAAAAACTACGGCGTAAAAAGCGACATTCTCACCGCCGCACAGGCCAAAGCCATGACGCCGGGCAGCACCACCGCGTGGCTCGGTGGCGTTTCATCGCCCACCGATGGCCATGCTGAACCGCGTCTGGCCGCGCCGGGATTGGTCATCGGCGCACAGCGTCTCGGTGCCTTGGTGTTTCAACAGTGTGCAGTACGTGGGCTGGATATTGCGGCGGGTGCGGTCAGCGGCGTCTGGACTGAGCGCGGCCTGATTAAAACCACGCGCGTGATTTGCGCAGCAGGGGCATGGACCTCGATGTTCTGCCGTCGCCACGGTATCGACCTGCCGCTCGGCAACGTAATCGGTACGGCGTTTCGCACGCAGCCGATCGAACAAGCGATCGGTATGCCGCTCTATACCCCCGGTTTTGCCTGTCGTCCGCAGATGGATGGCAGTTACACGGTGGCGGTTTCCGGGCGAGGTCGCCTGGAGCCGGGTGCCCAAGGCATTCGCTATGCGCGTCAGTTCTATCCCACCTTTAAGGGTCGGCGTAAGAACCTTAAAGTGAACCTCGGCTTCAAACCCTTTTTCACCGGACCAGAAGCGTTGGGAGGATGGGCATTCGACCGTGAATCGCCGTTTGAGCGCATGCGCATTCTCGATCCTGCAGCGGATGCCAGCATCGTGCAGGAAGGGTTAGCCGCGATGCGTAAAGAGTATCCGGCTCTCGCCAACCTTAAACTGGCGCAGGCGTGGGGCGGCATGATTGACAGCACTCCAGACGCTATCCCCGTGATATCCACGGTGGCCAAATTACCGGGGCTGGTGCTGTCCGCTGGCTACAGTGCGCATGGCTTTGGTATCGGACCTGGGGCAGGTCGGTTGGCGGCCGATCTCGCGACCCACAACACACCGGTGGTCGATCCGACCCCGTATCGTTATTCCCGCCTGGTGGACGGCAGCGGCCTTGATGCGCCAGGCATGATGTAAGGAGCAGAACATGAGCATCAGATTACGTGCCATGACGCAGGACGATATTGAACACGGCTATGCCATCACTCAACAACTGAAGTGGCCGCATCGCCGTGAAGACTGGCAGCAGGCGCTGGCGTTAGGTGAGGGTGTGGTCGCCGAAGAGCAGGGTAAATTTGTCGGCAGTGCCTTTGGCTGGCGCTGGGGCGATAGCGCCGCCACCATTGGTCTGGTGGTGGTGAACCCTGACTGCCAGGGGCGCGGTATCGGTAAACAGCTGATGCTGGCAGTGATGGAGAAATTCCCGGATTGCTGCATTCGCCTGCACGCGACTGAAATGGGTCAGGGGCTGTATGAAAAGCTCGGTTTTGTGGTTACCGGTGCTATTCAGCAGCACCAGACGCGCGAACTAGCGGCTGAGCCAGCCGTCAACCTGCCGAGCGGCCTCACGCTGCGCAACGCGCAAGTGGGGGATGCGGAAGGGCTGACTGAACTGGACCATCAGGCACACGGCATGTGGCGAGCGCGGTTGATCAATACCTTGATCGCCGAGCACCAGACGGTGTTACTGCAGGATGCGCAACAGCGGATACATGGCTTTGCCAGCCTGCGCCGTTTTGGTCATGGCTGGGCGATTGGTCCGGTGATTGCACTGAATGTGGACGTCGCACAGGCGCTGGTCTCCGCCCTGATGCAGGGCTTACGCGGCGAGTTTGTCCGCATCGATACCGACAGTGCGTTGCCGCTGGCGAGCTGGCTGGAAAGTATTGGGTTGGTCAACGTGGATGCACCTACCACCATGTATCGGGGAATGCCGTGGTCACCGCAGGCCGGTGAGATGCAGGCGTTTGGGTTGATGACCCAGGCGATGGCCTAATGCATATCGTCTATAAGTCCGAAGCGACACGCGGCGCACACTGGCAGCGCTGGCTAGCCAAACATGCACCGGATGTGCAGATGCATATCTGGCCCGATGTGGGTGACGCTGAGCTGGTTGAACTGCTGGTCGCCTGGCAGCCGCCCGAAGATGTGATGGCAACCTTCCCGAATCTGAAAGCGCTGCTGTCCGTAGGTGCGGGCGCAGATCAGTTCGATCTCAGCCAGCTTCCCGCTGAGTTACCGGTGGTGCGCATGATCGAACCGGGACTGACGCAAGGCATGGTGGAGTACGTCACCTTTGCTGTGCTGGGGCTGCATCGTGATATGCCGCGCTATTTCCAGCAGCAGCGTGCTGCGCAGTGGCAAACCCATGCGATTCGTACCGCAAATCAACGGCGGGTTGGGGTGATGGGCTTGGGGGAACTCGGCCAGGCATCCTTACAGCAGTTGGTTTCTTTAGGCTTTGACTGCGCCGGCTGGAGCCGCACGCCGCGTGACATCGCGGGGGTTCGCTGCTGGCATGGTGCAGATCAATTGGGCGAGTTTCTCGCCCACAGTGACATTCTGGTGTGTCTGCTGCCGCTCACGGAGTCCACGCGCGGTTTACTCAATGCTGAACTGTTTGCCCAGTTACCCAAAGGGGCGGCACTGGTGCAGGTAGGGCGTGGCCCGCAACTGGTTGATGACCATCTCCTCACGGCGCTGGACAGCGGGCAGCTGAGTGCGGCGGTGATCGATGTCACCGACCCCGAACCTTTACCGCCGGACCATCCATTCTGGCAGCACCCTACCATCTGGTTGACACCGCACATTGCCAGCCAGACGCAAACCGACAGCGCAGTGGCGGCACTGCTGGATAATCTGCGCCGCTATCAACGCGGCGAACCGATGGTCGGCCTTATCGATCGCAAACGGGGATACTGAGATGCAGCTGGAACAATTAGTCGCTCTGCGGCGGGATTTGCACGCCCATCCCGAGCTGGGATATCAGGAAACACGCACCAGCAGCATCGTGGCGCAACGGCTGGAGGAGCACGGCATTGAGGTGCATCGCGGTCTGGGCAAAACCGGTGTGCTCGGTGTGCTCAAGCGCGGTACGGGTTCGCGCATGATCGGTCTGCGTGCCGATATGGATGCACTGCCGATGCAGGATAACGGCACCCAAGCCTGGAAAAGTGTGCATGCCAATGTCTGCCACGCCTGTGGCCATGACGGTCATACCGTGATGTTGCTGGGGGCGGCGATCCAGCTGGCACAGCAGGGGGATTTTGACGGCACGCTGGTGTTTATCTTCCAGCCCGCCGAAGAGGGTTTGGCGGGCGCGAAGGCGATGATCGACGATGGCCTGTTCCAGCAGTTTCCCTGTGATGCGGTGTTTGCCCTGCACAACTGGCCAGAATTGCCGCTGGGCGAGATACAGACGCGACCAGGTGCGATCATGGCGGCGGCCGACCGTTTCGATATCACCGTGAAAGGGGGTGGCGGACATGCCGCGCAGCCGCACCTGACGCGCGACACCCTGCTGGCCACCAGTGAACTGGTGGTGCAACTCAACACACTGGTGGCACGCGCACTGGATCCTTGCGAACCGGGCCTGTTGACCGTCACGCGCATGCAGGGCGGTTTCTCACACAACATGATTCCCGCGGAAGCCAGCATCACCGGCACGGTCAGAACCTTTAGCCCTGCCGCGCAGGACATCATTGAAACGCGCCTGCGTGAGATGGCGCAGCATGTTACGGCGGCGCACGGTTTACAGGCGGAGGTGAGCTATCTGCGCTACTACCCGGCCACCGTGAATAACAGTGATGCGGCACAGCTGGCTCTGGAGGCGCTGGACGCAGCCGGTATGCCCGCACAGCAGGCAAAACAACCGGCTCTCACTTCGGAAGATTTTGCCTTTATGTTGCAGGCCAGGCCCGGTGCTTACCTGTGGTTAGGGTCGGCACCCAGCCAGCCTTTGCACCACTCCTCTTACGACTTTAACGATGCAGTAATCCCGCACGGTATTCAGGCACTGACGGCGATTGCCCGCCATGCGCTGCGTGCAGAATTTCCCGGCTGATTGACAGAAGATTTTGACAGGAAATGCCGCTGCAGTAGTGATTACAGCAGCGTGAGAAACCAACGGGTTGCGATACTTGAGCCAACCGAACGTTACGTGGATGAGGGTTTTGAGAATGCAGAATGTCATGGCGGAGCAGCAAACGTATACCGATAACGGCCTGTTACTGGATGCACGTGAGCAGAATGTGCCACGTGGTGTGGTCACCGCGCATCCGTTGGTGATTGAGCGGGCGAAAGGCAGCGAAGTATGGGATGTCGAGGGCAATCGCTACCTCGATTTTGTCGGCGGTATTGGTGTGCTCAACGTCGGGCATAACCATCCGGCGGTGGTCAATGCGGTGACAAAACAGCTCAGTCTGGTGTCACACGCCTGTTTCCAGGTGGTGGCTTACCCAGGTTACATTGAGTTGGCGCAGCGCCTGAATGCCTTAGTGGGCAATGGAGAAGCCTATAAAAGCGTGTTCTTTACCAGCGGTGCGGAAGCGGTAGAAAATGCCGTGAAGATCGCCCGTGCACACACCAATCGCAGCGGTGTGATAGCGTTTGACGGCGCATTTCACGGTCGTACGCTGCTGGGCTGCACCCTGACGGGCATGAGCCAGCCTTACAAACAGAACTTCGGACCTTTCGCGTCAGAAGTCTACCGCTTGCCCTATCCGAATGCTTTCCATGGTGTCAGTGATGATGACTGCCTGAAGGCACTGGATCAGCTGTTTGCGGTACAGATCATGCCGGAACACGTGGCCGCCATTATTATCGAGCCGGTGCAGGGTGACGGCGGATTCCTGCCTGCGGGCGCTAACTTTATGCAGGCGCTGCGTCGTATCACGGAAAAACACGGCATCGTGTTGATTCTTGATGAGGTGCAAACTGGATTTGGACGCACCGGCACCATGTTTGCCTTCCAGCAGCTTGGCATCACGCCGGATCTGGTGACGGTGGCGAAAAGTCTCGGGGGTGGTTTGCCGATTTCAGGGGTGGTGGGTAAGGCCGCGATCATGGATGCGCCGTTACCGGGAGGCCTCGGCGGCACTTACGGCGGAAACGCGCTGGGTTGTGCGGCGGCACTGGCGGTGCTGGATCTGCTGGAGCACGACAATCTGCTGGCCCGCAGTCATCAGCTGGGTGAACAACTCAATGCGCGTCTGCAGCAGTTGGCGGAAAAATATGCCTGCATTGGTGAAGTGCGCGGCGTGGGCTTTATGCAGGCGGTGGAGATCATCGACTTCGAAACCAAACGCCCTGATGCGGCGATGACGCAAAAAATCCTCGATTGCGCCTGCCAGGAGGGACTGCTGCTGATTAAGTGCGGACTGCATCGCAACGTCGTACGCTTCCTTGCACCACTGGTAACCACAGATTCACAACTGGAAGAAGCGCTGCATATTTTTGATATTGCATTGGCGCGTGCCAGCGGTCGTCTCGGATAAATCCCGCTTCCTCATTGATATCTCTGGAATTATTTACTGGACCAAAATAAAACGTGGTGCGCGCAGACGCTAGCGCCGCCACGTCAAAGCGTGTTATACCATCGTAACAACCTGCGCGATTGGTCAACAATGAGGGGTGCTATGAACGGCTTAATGAAACTCGACCGCATCGACATCAATATTCTGGTGCAACTACAAAAAGATGGCCGTATCAGCAACGTCAATCTCGCCGACGCCGTAGGTCTTTCGCCCAGCCCCTGCTTGCAACGGGTGAAACGCCTTGAGCAGGCGGGTTTTATCACCGGCTATGAAGCCCACATCAATCTGACCAAAATCACCGATTCCGTAACAGTTTTCACCGAAGTGACGCTTTCGGGCCATCGCCGCGAAGACTTTATGAAATTTGAAAATGCCGTGCGCGATGTGGATGAGCTGATGGAATGCCATTTAATTACCGGCGGTTATGACTATTTGCTGCGCTTTATTACCCGCAGCATTGAGCACTACCAGGAAGTGATTGAGAAGATGCTGGATGCGCAAATCGGCATCGATAAGTACTTCAGTTATATTGTGATTAAGTCACCGATTATGAAGAGCAGCGTGCCGTTGCGCTCGTTGATTTCCAGACATAACCCGGTTGATTTTGGTGTGTAATCTGCCCTCATCCTGACCTTCTCCCGCTAGCGGGAGAAGGGACCACGTGCACCCCAGCCCCACAGCATAAAATTTCTTCCCCGCCGTAAATTCCCTTTATCTTTACTGTTCAGGCCATGGCTTCAATCACGCCGTGTTCCTGCGCACCCGTACACTTAATTTATCCCTTTACAAGGAGTTGCCATGACCCTCTTAGCCCTTGCCGATCATAGCTGGCAGCGCGATGACTTCACTGTCTCCACCGAACGTCAGCGTCTGGACATGGACTACATCCACCAACAGCTGGTGGAAAAGTCGTACTGGGCCAAAGACCAGCCACGAGCCAAAACCGAACGCGCTTTTGCCGGCTCACTGCCGTTTGGTGTCTATCACCAACAACAGCAAATTGGCTTCGCGCGCCTGGTGACGGATTACACCCGCTTCGGCTGGCTGTGCGATGTGATGATTGACGAAAACTGGCGAGGTCATGGATTGGGAAGCTGGCTGGCGACCTGCGTGCGTGCGCACCCGGAACTCGCCACCGTACACCGCTGGATGCTCTCCACTAATGATGCCCATCAGCTGTATCAACGTCTTGGCTGGCGTGTGGTGCAGGACCCACAAAAACTGATGGAATTTCCTCTCTCCTGATAATGGAGTTTTCTCACCATGGGTTACCGCGTTGGCGTTGATATTGGCGGATCGTTTACCGATTTCGCCGTGCTGGATGAACAGACCAATCAGATTCATACCTTAAAAGTGCTGTCGCGCCCGGATCAGCCGGGCAGTGAAATTCTCACCGGACTGGCGCAGTTGCAGCAGCGGGATGGGATTGAACCGCAGCACATTGACTACTTCACCCACGGCACCACCGTGGGCATCAACGCGGTGATCCAGCGTCGCGGTGTGCGGCTGGCGCTGTTCGCCACCGAGGGTTTCTGCGACGTGCTGGAGTTGGCGCGCCTGAAGATCCCGCACATCCATGACCTTTTTTCACGCCGCCCAGCGCCTTTAATTTCCCGCGATCGGGTGTTTGCGATTAAAGAGCGCACCGACCGCCACGGCAATGTCTTGCAGCAAGTGGATCGCAACAGCGTGTTGGCGGCGATTGAAAAAGCCCGCGCGTCAGGTTGTCAGGGGATAGTAGTGTCGTTGCTACACAGCTATCGCAATCGGCACAACGAAGCGGCGGTGAAAGCCATTATCGATGAGGTGGCACCCGAACTGCTCACCTCCTGTTCGGCCGATATCTGGCCGATTATTCGCGAATACGAGCGCACTATTACCGCCACCATCAATGCCTATGTACAGCCGATGGTGATTCACTACCTCGAATCATTTGAACGCGCGCTGCACACCATGGGCGTGCAGCCAGCCCCGCGCATCACCAAATCCAACGGTGGCGTGATGGGGGTTGAGCAGGCCAAAAGCGAGTGCGTACAGATGGTGCTCTCCGGCACGGCATCGGGGGTGATCGGGGCCAGCTTCCTCGCCAGCGCCTGCGGTTTCGACAAGATCCTCAGTCTCGATATCGGTGGAACCAGTGCCGATGTGGCGGTGATCATTGATGGGCAAGTGGCGCAGGGCAACGGGGAAATCATCGGTGATTTTCCGATTTATATTCCGTCAGTGGCCGTGACCTCGGTTGGGCAGGGCGGCGGATCGCTGGCGTGGATCGATAAGCAAGGCGTGCTGCAGATGGGGCCAGATAGCGCCGGATCGCTGCCGGGTCCGGTGTGTTTCCAACGCGGTGGCACGCAACCCACCGCCACCGATGCCTTTGCGGCTTGCGGCATGATCGGCCACGGCGATCTCGGTTACAACGCGGTGAAAGTGGATGTCGACGCCGCACGTGCCGCATGGCAACCGCTGGCGGACCAACTGGGCATCACGGTGGAAGAGACGGCGGAAACCGCCATCGAACTGGCGATCTCCAGTATGTACGGTGACACCAGCGGGCTGTTGTCACGTTTTGGGCTAGACCCACGTGAGTTTTGGTTCCTCGCCTTTGGCGGTGCCGGGCCGATGATGGGCTGCTTCCTCGCGCGTGAACTGAACATGAAAGGCGTGATTGTGCCGCCGACGCCGGGCGTGCTGTCAGCCTTGGGTGGGCTGGTGGCTGATATCCGCAATGACTTTATCCGCACGCTGTACAGCGATCTGGACAACGTACTGGCAGATCGTCTGGCAACCGAAGCGGAGGCACTGAGCCAACGCGCACGTGGCTGGCTGACCGAACAGCACGGTGCCCAGTTGCCGTTTACGCTGCACTTCAGCGCCGACATGCGCTATCGCGGCCAGTCGTTTGAAATTGAAGTGGCACTGGAACCGCAATGGCTGGCTCAGGCCAATAAGGTTGCACTGCATCAGGCGTTTGATCGCCAGCATCATCAGCTGTTTGGCCATTTTGATGCCAAAGCGCCTGTTCAGCTCATCAACCTGCGTTTAGTGATTGCCTCGCCCACGCCGAAACCTGAGTTGATTAGGTTACCCGCAGCGGAAGCCCCGGTTGAGGTGGTGAAATACGTTCCGGCCTGGATTGATGGCGCGTCGCATCAGGTGGCTGTTATCGCCCGTAGCACGCTGCGTGCCGGGCATCAGTTGACGGGTCCGGTGATTATTGCGCAAGACGACTGCACCACCTGCGTACCACCACAGATGCAGGTGGACGTGGATACCTTTGGCAACCTGCTGATCACCCCAGTGGAGGCGAACTGATATGGCTATTGATGGACGTAATCTGCAAATCCTGGCGAACTACTGTGCCGCCGCCGCGGATGCCATGGCCTTCACGCTAATGCGCACGGCACACTCCACCTTCGTGAAAGAGACTGAAGATTTTTCCTGTCAAATCGTCAGCCGTGACGGTCTGGCTTTTGCGTCTCCGCGCAGCTTTGGCGCGCCCTGGTACAGTGGCATCGATTACGGCCCGGTGCTGGCGTTGATCGGCAGTTATGACGAGGGCGATATCTGCATCACCAATGATTCCTACGCGGGCAACGTGGCGACTCACACGCCCGATATTCACATCTGGAAACCGGTGTTCCATCAGGGGGAGATTGTCTGTTTTGTGGTGGGGCACATTCACAACACCGACGTCGGCGGTGCCGTACCGGCTTCTCTGTCGCGCTCTTTGACCGACATCGCGCAGGAAGGGATTCGCATTCCGCCGCTGAAGATGGTGCGCAACGGCGAAATGAATGACGAAGTGGCGCGCATCATGCGGCTCAACGTGCGCGCGCCGGATCAAAACTGGGGCGATTTCAAAGCGCAGATTGCTTCGGTGAACGTCGGCGAGCGCAAGATCCATGACATCATTGCGCGTTTTGGCATTGAGGATTTTCGCCAGGGGATTGAAGGCATTCTGGATTATGCGGAAGCGCAGGCGCGCAGCATCATCGCCACCATTCCCGATGGGGAGTACTTCTACGCAGACTTTGCCGATGAGGATGGCGAGGGCGGTTTCCCCTGTCGCGTGGCGATCACTCTGCGCATCAGCGGTGACACGCTGGAGCTGGATTACACCGGCAGCGATCCGCAACTGACATCATCACTGAATATGCCAACTGGTGGACGCGAGCGCCATCCTCTGGCGCTGGTGGGGGTGACTTACGTGCTTTCCACGCTGGACCGCCAGTTACTGCTTAATGCGGGTACGTTACGGCCGACGCGTGCCATTCTGCCGCCGGGGACGGTGATGAACTGTGAAGCCCCTGCCGCCGTGGGGATGCGCTCGCTGACCTGCGCCTTATCGCAGATTGCGACCATTGGGGTGTTCTCGCAGGCGCTGCCGGAACGCCTTCCTGCCAACTCTCCAGGCGGTAACTCAATCATGAACATTCGCACCAGCGACAGTTTGAATCGCAGCGTGGTGGCTTCGCTTGGCCCGGTGGGTGGGGGAGCAGGCGGAACGCCGCGCCATGATGGTCCAGACGGCTCTGGTGGGCTGTCGGCTTTCCTGAAAAACACGCCAATTGAGATCAACGAAGCGGAAGTGCCGATTCATTTTCATCGCTATGGCCTGGCGGCAGACAGCGCCGGCGCGGGGCGTTATCGCGGCGGTCTGGCGACAGAGATGGCGTTCGAAGTGTTCGCACCGAATACCACGGTCACGGCGCGTAACCGCAACCGATCGGTGTTTGCTTCGGCCGGGGTGCTGGGCGGCGAGTCGGGCGCACTGTCGCACTTCCGCACACTGCGGAACGGGCAAGCCATCGAACACGGTAATACCGATGTAATCCGCTGTCAGCCGGGCGATATCGTCGAGGTTCGCGGCCCTGGCGCAGGAGGCTACGGTTTGCCTGCAGAGCGTGACGCTGAGGCGGTGCTGCAAGATGTGCGCTGTGGTTTTGTCTCTGTGCAGGTTGCACGAGACCGCTACGGGGTGGCGATTGAGGCGGGCGAAATTGATCATGCAGCCACGGCCCGTTTGCGCGCGGAGATGCGGGTGGATATTGCCCAGCACTTTGACCACGGTCCGGCACGGACGGCTTTTGAACAGGTTTGGACAGTGGGGCGCTATCAGTTGCTCACGGCGTTTCTGGCATCAGCGCCAATAACCTGGCGGCATTTCCTGAAACAGCAGGTGTTTGCAGCCGTTGCGTTGGATGCCGGGCGGCCGATGCCCGAGATTTTTAGTGAACTGCAGCAGCGTTATCCCGCCATGATGCCCGCTTCGCACTAAGCGCTAATCTCAGCGGTGCGGCTTTGCCATAGTTATTGACCTTGCCCGATGACGGTTCATTGGGCGCCTTTAAGGGGATTTCATAATGGCTTCAGCAAACACACCGGTTTGGTTTATTTCGGGGTGCTCAACCGGCTTTGGTCGTGAACTGGCACAACAGACCATTGCGCGTGGTTTCAACACCGTAGTCACCGCACGCGATCTCAGCAAGGTGCAGGATCTGGTTGCGGGCCACCAGAACGCGTTGGCGGTAGAGCTGGATGTGACCGATCAGAGCAGCATTCATCGCGCTGTCCACGCCGCACATGAGAAGTTCGGCACCATTGATGTGCTGGTGAACAATGCGGGTTATGGTTATCAAAGTTCGGTGGAAGAGGGCGATGAAAACGAGATCCGCGCGCAATTTGATGCCAACGTGTTTGGCCTGTTCGCCTTAACCCGCGCGGTGCTGCCAGGGATGCGCAAGCAGCGTCGTGGGCATGTGATTAACATCACCTCTGTGGCCGGTTTTATTGGCTTCGCCAGCTCAGGTTACTACTCTGCCAGCAAGCATGCAGTTGAAGGCTGGTCTGATTCGCTGGCGCTGGAAGCCGCGCCCTTAGGCATCCATGTGACCTGTGTTGAACCGGGCCCGTTCCGCACCGACTGGGCGGGACGTTCGTTGCATCAGACCCCCAGTACCTTGCCAGAATACGCCGATACCGCTGCCGCACGTATGAAAGCCACCTCCGCCTACAGCGGTACGCAAGCGGGCGATCCCGCACGCGCCGCGACCGCGATGATTGCCATCACTGAACATGACAACCCTCCCCGCCATCTGGTGATGGGCGCATGGGGTTATGATGCGGTGACGAACAAACTGAAAGAGCGTCTGGCACAGATAGAGGCATGGAAACAGACGTCGTTAGACACGGATTTCCCGTCATAATCTATTTGAGGTCGCCATGAATGGCGACCCTACAGGAATAATTGCGTCAATCGTAGGGTGCGCATTTATGCGCACTAATGACATTTAGGTCGCCATAAATGGCGACCCTACAGGAATAATTCCGTCAAATGTAGGGTGCGCTTTTATGCGCACTTGATCTATACAAACGGTCTAATTCCCATTTTAATGGATTTTCCAAAATATACTTTCTGATTGCATATAACTCACTCTCATTTCTGATAACACGATCGTAAAACCCACGCTGCCAAATTTTCATGCCTGTTTCTCTCGTCACTCCTGCCTTGAAAAAATTAATGATGTTAGACACTGTACGTTGGCTTCCTGGAAGTAACCATATGATGCCATGAAGATGGTTTGGCATGAGTATAAATGCATCTAATAATATGAAATTATATTTTACAGGTAATGATTCCCATTCTGTTATCACTTTTATTCCAAGAGCAGTAGGTATCAATTGATTTGATTCGATTTCACCAAATAAGGGATTTCTATTTTTGCAGATAATTGTAACGAAATAAGCGCCCGCAGAGTTATATTCGAAATTTTTCAATCTGGGATATTTTCTAAAATGCATAACGACCTCCTTGTCATGGGCATTATGCAGACTTTCCAAGTTTTAACGAGGAGACGTTATCGATATAGTGAAATGCATTCCACGATTCGAGGTCGCCATAAATGGCGACCCTACGGTTGCATCACTGTTTAATCGTAGGGTGCGCATTTGTGCGCACCTGGACTACACCATCTTCTCAATCTCTTCGTAAGGCACTGCCTGGCTGAATAAATACCCCTGCAACTGATTGCAGCCAGCGTCGGCGAGGGCGTTTTTCTGGCCTTCGGTCTCGACGCCTTCGGCGGTGACGGTTAAGCCCATGGCGTGTCCGAGCCGCACCACCGATTCGATAATCGCGGTCGAGTTTTGCGCGACACCCAATGATTGGGTGAACGAACGGTCGATCTTGATTTTATCCACCGGGAAAGTGCTGAGGTAATTCAGGCTGGAGTAGCCAGTGCCGAAATCATCCAGCGCGATGCGGAAACCGGCTTCGCGCAGCGCAATGATATTGTTACGCGCTTCGTGTTCATCTTCGATTAACACGCCTTCGGTGATCTCCAGCTCCATATGCTGTGGGTTGGCGCCTTCTTCGCGCACAATTTCAATAATGCGTTCAACAAAGCCGCTGGCGCGGAACTGCACCGGTGAGACATTCACTGCCACTATCACCTGCGGCAGCTTTAATGAGGTTTTACAGGCTTCGCGCAACACCCATTCACCGAGCGGAATAATCATCCCGGTCTCCTCAGCGATGGCGATAAAGTCACCTGGCGAGACGTCACCGCGAACGGGGTGGTGCCAGCGTAGCAGGGCTTCCAGGCCGACTACGCGCTGCCCACTGATCTCCATCAATGGCTGATACCACACGCGCAGCCCAGCGAAATTGACTAATGCATGACGTAAGTCTGTCGCCATCTGCTGACGGGTGCGCAACGATTCGTCCATCACTTTCTCAAATTGACGATACTGGCCGCGACCGCTGTTTTTAGCTTCATACAGCGCGATATCCGCTTTGCGCATCAACTCCAGACGATCAATGCCATCTTTGGGTGCTAATGCCAGCCCAATACTCACGCCCACCCAACCCTCACTGCCTTGCAGATCATAGGGTTCACTGAGCTCGCTGATAATACGTTTTGCCAGCGCCTGCACCTGACCAATGTTATCCACATCCGGCATGATAATGATGAACTCATCGCCGCCAATGCGTCCGACAGTATCACTGGCTCGCAGAATGTGGGTCAGACGTCGCGCAACCTCTATGATCAGTTCATCGCCTGCATGATGGCCGTAGGTATCGTTGATGTTTTTGAAACGGTCGAGATCGAGCAGAAGCAACGCCACCCGTTGATCGTGTCGCGCAGATGCAGCCAACGCCTGGGTTAAGCGATCTTCCACCAAAGCGCGATTGGGCAAACCGGTCAGCACATCGTGAAATGCCAGATGCTGTGCCTGAGCTTCGCTGGCACCCAGTTTCAACAGCGACTGTGACAGGTTAAGTGATGACGTCCAAATACGCCGCACCATAAACAGGCACAGTAAGGTAATCAGAATCACGGACAGCAAGGTAGAAGGCCCCAACATCCGCAACATTTGTGCGCCCGGCTTATCAGGCTGCCAGGTGAGATAGCCCACGGCATCACCCTGTTGTGAATTGAGTTGGTAAAGTGCATCGGTGCCTTTCTGCGGCGTACCGTCGCTAAAGTGTAACTGCTGTAACTGACTGCGATCGGCCAGATTACGCAGATAACCGTCATCGAGGAATTTAATGCTCACCAGCCGATAGCGACCCGCCTCCCGCGTGCTACTAATATCTCCCACCGCCAGTGCGGCCGCACGCGGACCAATACGGACAAAGTCGGCGCGATCGCTGGGTCCCGCCACTTCATCGCTGCTCACTACTAGTGGGCTGCGCAGCATATCCAGCAGGTAATGGCCGATACTGTCGGCGGATACACGCTGGCCGTTGCGCCACACTGCCAGCGGTTGATTATCCCGATCCAATAGCAGAATCAGTTGATGATCGAACATATCGTATAGCCAGCCGCCAATATTTTGATCCAGCCAGTTTTGGTCAGGTGTGCCTGAAGCCAGCTGATTCGCCAGCGGCGACCAGCGCGTCAGGCTGCGGAGCTGGCGCAGGTGTTCGCTCAGACTTTGGGCAAACGACGCCTCAATCATTCGCTGCTGCTGCGAGCGCGCTTGATCGTTGGTCAAAGAGGTGCCCCAAAACAGGCCAACACCTGCTCCGGCAAAGGTTAAAACTAAAATCGCCACTAAAGGCAAAATCACTTCCCGAACAAAATTGCGGCGAAAACCGTCGGACAGTTTTATTGTGTTAATCATTTCAGGGTTCGCGTAACAAGGAGGGGTCACTTAATAAGTTAGCAGAGTTTCTGCAAGCTGCATCCTGTAAGGCTATAGATAAATGAGTGAAAATAAGTGAAATTTTTTTGATGACTGTCACAAAGGCAACAGTTAAAAATATTTTATTGAAACGCCAGCCGTTTCGCTTCAATTCTTCTGTCCTAATTCAAATTCATCCTCGCGTCATTGAGCCGTCACGGCGTTGTCATCTGGCTCGCGCACTGTAGTCGCCATCCCGCAGCAACCTTTGCTGCGTTCCTCAACCTGAAGCGAATGAGGTATTGAGCGTGATGGAGATATCCAGACATCCGACCACTGTATATCAGGCGGTCGCCGCCCAACTGGAGCAGGCACTGCAAGAGCGTTATCGCTGCGGTGACTATCTGCCTTCCGAACAACAGCTGGCCGATCACTACGAAGTTAACCGCCACACACTGCGTCGTGCGGTGGATGAACTGGTCAATAAGGGACTGCTGCAGCGTCGTCACGGTGTCGGCATCCTGGTGCTGATGCGCCCTTACGATTACCCACTGCATGCGCAGGCGCGCTTCAGTCAGAACCTGTTAGAGCAGGGCAGTCATCCCACCAGTGAACGCTTGTTAGCAGTGCTGCGTCCGGCCAGCAGCGATGTGGCCAGCGCATTGGCCATCAATGAAGGTGACAACGTGATTCACCTGCGCACCCTGCGCCGTGTCAATGGCGTGCCGGTGTGTGTGATTAACCACTTTCTGCCTGAATTAAGCTGGTGGCCGACGTTACAACAGTTTCAGAGCGGCTCATTGCACGACTATATGCAGCAGCATCTGGGCCTGGATTTGACCCGTTCGCAAACCCGTATCAGTACCCGCCGCGCACAGGCAAAAGAGTGTAAACAGCTGGAGATTGCGCTGCAGTCACCGCTGTTGTGTGTGCGCACCCTGAATAAACACCGTGACGGCCAGGTAGCGGAATACTCCGTCAGCCTGACGCGTGGCGACATGATTGAACTCACCCTGGAGCATGAATGAAACAGCAAACCGCCCGCCAGCATTGGCTTGCGGTGCTGGCGCACAGTGACGCCAACACCCTGAATGCCCACTGGCAGTCGCTGCACCTCAATAGTGATTTTGAGTCTGTGCGTCCGGCTGAAACCGGATTGACTCGCCTGCAAGCGCGCATGGGGGGAAGCGGTAAACGCTTCGTGATGGGCGATGCCACCGTCACGCGTGCAGTGGTGAAACTGCACGATGGCACCCTGGGTTTTAGTTATGTGCTGGGACGCGATAAAGCGCACGCCGAACGTTGTGCGTTGATCGACGCGCTGCTGCAACAGCCAGAAACCCACGCGCTGTTACAGGAAAAATTAATTGCCCCGCTGGCGGCACTGCGAGAAGAGCAGCGTCAGCTGCGCGCGCGTGAAATCGCCAGCTCTAAAGTGGATTTCTTTACGCTGGTTCGCGGAGATAACTCATGACATTACTGGCCAGTTTTAACCATCCGGTTGCCGATTCACAGCGTGCCTTCCGCCGCATCCTGAAAGCCATGAGCGAGCCAGGCGTTATGGTCTCTCTGCCCTTGCAACAGGGTTGGGGCGATTTGTCGCCTGCGGCAACCGCCGTGTTACTGACGCTGGTGGATCAGGAGAGCGCGTTGTGGATAGACAACCGCATTGACAGCGAGATGCTGCGCAGCAACCTGCGTTTCCATACCGGTGTGCCGATTGTTGAACACCGTGATGCGCCTTTTGCCCTCACTCATGCGGCTGCCAATCCCGATCCGGCGCAGTTTGCGGCCGGCGACAATATGTCACCGGAGAAAAGCACCACGCTGATCATCGAAGTGCCTGCGCTTAACGGCGGTTTAACCTTGCGTCTGTCTGGCCCTGGGCTGCGTGAACCCCGCGCGATTGCACCACAACTGCCGGAAGCGATTCTGACCTATCTGCGTGAGCGCCCCCATCCCTTCCCATTGGGTGTTGATCTGATTTTCACCTGTGGTGAAGCGATGATGGCACTGCCTCGCACCACCGATGTGGAGGTGTGCTGATGTACGTCGCGGTTAAAGGGGGCGAAAAGGCGATAGCCAGTGCGCACGAGCTACAGGCGGATTTACGCCGTGGCGACCGCGATGTGGCCGAGCTGGGGTGCGATCAGGTTGCTGGCCAGCTCGGTCTGGCGGTGGATCGCGTGATGACCGAAGGCGGTATTTACGATCCACAGTTAGCCGCGTTAGCAATTAAGCAAGCCAGCGGCGACATGGTGGAAGCCATTTTCCTGCTGCGTGCCTACCGCACAACTTTGCCACGCCTGGCCGACAGTCTGGCGCTGGAAACCGATGAAATGCGCATCGAACGACGTATCTCTGCGGTTTATAAGGATTTACCTGGCGGTCAGGTACTGGGCCCCACATACGATTACAGCCATCGTTTGCTTGATTTCACGCTGCTGGCCAATGGCGAGACGCCTGCTGCACCGCGCGACGATCAGTCGCTGCCAGAGCATTGTCCGCATGTGTTCAGCATGATGACCCGTGAGGGGCTGGCGGCGCGTGAAGAGGATGACGGCAGTGAGCCTTGTGACATCACCCGTGAGCCACCAGGTTATCCCGCCAGCCGCGCCGCCCGTCTGCAACAGCTGGTGCGCGGCGACGAAGGCTTCCTGCTGGCGTTGGGCTACTCGACCCAGCGCGGCTACGGACGTAACCATCCGTTTGCTGGTGAGATCCGCACCGGCTATCTCAGCGTATCCATCTGCCCGGAAGAGCTGGGTTTCGAGATCGATATCGGCGAAATCCTGCTGACGGAGTGTGAAATGGTCAATGGCTTTACCACGCAAACCGAAGGTGAGCCGCACTTCACCCGTGGTTACGGCCTGGTGTTTGGTCGTTCAGAGCGTAAAGCCATGGCGATGGCGCTGGTCGATCGTGCCTTGCAGGCCCCGGAGTACAACGAACGGATCGCCAGCCCGGCACAGGACGAAGAGTTTGTGCTGTCACATGCGGACAACGTTGAAGCGGCAGGTTTTGTTTCGCATCTGAAACTGCCGCACTACGTCGATTTCCAGGCGGAGCTTGAGTTGCTGAAACGGCTGCGCGAACAGGTTCAGGAGCAAAACGATGAGTGAGTTAACCGGCTATAACAACGGTTATCTGGATGAACAAACTAAGCGCACCATTCGCCGCGCCATTCTGAAAGCGGTCGCGATTCCGGGTTATCAGGTGCCGTTTGCCGGGCGTGAGATGCCAATGCCGTACGGTTGGGGTACCGGGGGTATTCAGATCACCGCCAGCATTATTGGTGACAGCGACGTACTGAAGGTGATTGACCAGGGCGCAGATGACACCACCAATGCGGTATCGATCCGTCGCTTCTTCCAGCGTGTCAGCGGTGCAGCCACCACGGAAGCCACCAAAGACGCAACCTTGATCCAGACGCGTCACCGCATTCCTGAGACCCCTCTGGAAGAAGATCAGGTGCTGATTTTCCAGGTGCCGATCCCGGAGCCGCTGCGCTTTATTGAGCCGCGTGAGACCGAAACCCGCACCATGCATGCGTTGGAAGAGTACGGGATCATGCAGGTGAAACTGTATGAGGATATCGCCCGTTATGGCCATATCGCCACCACCTATGCCTATCCGGTTAAGGTCAACGATCGCTACGTCATGGACCCCTCGCCGATTCCGAAATTCGACAACCCG
>NZ_BBOC01000058.1:0-33005 GCF_001485335.1 Type-D symbiont of Plautia stali
GGATTGAGTGACAGGCTATCAATGCCCTGCTCCATCAACCAGGCGGCAAAGTCCTCATGATCTGACGGCCCCTGCCCACAGATACCGACGTACTTACCCTGCTTCTTCGCGGCCTGAATCGACATCGACAGCAGCGCTTTAACCGCCTCGTTACGCTCATCAAACAGCGCAGACACCACGCCGGAATCACGATCCAGCCCCAGAGCCAGCTGGGTCATATCGTTCGAACCGATAGAGAAGCCGTCGAAATACTGCAGGAACTGTTCCGCCAGCAAGGCATTAGAAGGGATCTCGCACATCATGATCACCTTCAGGCCATTCTCGCCACGTTTCAGACCCTGCTTGCCAAGCTCTTCCACAACGGCGGCAGCCTGGTCTACGGTACGCACAAACGGAATCATAATTTCGACGTTAGTCAGACCCATCTCGTTACGCACCCGTTTCACTGCAGCGCACTCTAACGCGAAACAGTCACGGAAGCTGTCCGCCACATAGCGACCCGCCCCACGGAAGCCCAGCATCGGGTTCTCTTCTTCAGGTTCATAACGCTCACCCCCCACGAGGTTAGCGTATTCGTTGGATTTGAAGTCAGAGAGACGCACGATAACGCGTTTTGGCGCAAAGGCCGCACCCAGCGTGGCAATTCCCTCGGTCAAACGCGCAATATAGAATTCAACCGGATCGTCAAAACCTTTCATCATCTGACGAATCTGCTGCTGAATCTCTGGCGTCTGCTGGTCAAATTCCAGCAGCGCTTTTGGATGCACGCCGATCATACGGTTGATGATGAACTCCAGACGCGCCAGCCCGACCCCCTCATTAGGCAGGCAAGCAAAATCAAATGCACGATCGGGGTTACCGACGTTCATCATGATCTTGAGCGGCAGATCGGGCATGGTATCCACTTGTGAGCTGGTGACTTCAAAGTCCAGCAGATCCTGGTAAACGTAGCCGGTGTCGCCCTCCGCACAAGTGACCGTCACCTTATGGCCATCTTTGAGATGATCTGTCGCATCGCCACATCCCACCACCGCAGGAATACCCAGTTCACGTGCGATGATCGCGGCATGGCAAGTACGCCCACCACGGTTGGTAACAATCGCTGAGGCTTTCTTCATGATCGGCTCCCAATCCGGGTCCGTCATGTCGGTCACCAGCACGTCACCTTTCTCGATACGATGCATTTCGCTGATATCGTGAATCACCTTCACTTCACCCGCGCCAATACGATGTCCGATGGCTCGGCCTTCGACCAGCACTTTGCCTTTGCCCTGCAAGGTGTAGCGTTCCATCACCTGACCATTGGAACGGACAGTCTCCGGACGGGCCTGCACGATAAACAGCTTGCCGGTGTGACCATCTTTTGCCCACTCAATGTCCATTGGGCGTTTGTAGTGCTGCTCAATCAACACCGCCTGACGCGCCAGATCTTGCACTTCGTCATCGGTCAGGCTGAAGCGGTCACGCTGTTCTTGATCGACATCTTCAATCCGCACCTGCTCCCCATGCTCTTGGGAATCGGCATACACCATGCGAATTTTTTTCGAGCCCATGGTTCGGCGTACAATCGCCGGGCGGTTAGCCGCCAGCGTCGGTTTATGCACGTAAAATTCGTCTGGGTTAACCGCGCCCTGCACCACCATCTCACCCAGACCGAACGCCGAGGTGATAAACACCACCTGGTCGAAACCGGACTCGGTATCTATGGTGAACATCACCCCCGATGAAGCGAGGTCCGATCGCACCATGCGCTGAATCCCGGCCGACAACGCCACACCGCGATGGTCGTAGCCTTGATGCACACGATAGGAGATCGCACGGTCGTTAAACAAAGAAGCATAAACGTGCTTCACGGCCACCAGCACCGCGTCAAATCCCTGCACGTTGAGGAATGTCTCTTGTTGACCGGCGAACGAGGCATCGGGCATATCTTCCGCCGTTGCAGAAGAACGCACCGCAAACGAAGCGTCGGGGTCATCAGAAGAGAGCTGCTCATAGGCTGTTCGTATCGCCTCTTCCAGTTCAGGCAAGAATGGCGTATCAACAACCCATTGACGAATTTGTTTGCCAGCTTTCGCCAGCTCTTCCACATCATCAATATCCGTAATGTCCAGCAAATCATAAATACGCTGGTTCAGTCCGCTTTGGTCGAGAAACAGATTAAAAGCGTAAGATGTCGTCGCATAACCGTTTGGCACGGATACGCCCAGAGACGACAAGTTCGTAATCATTTCTCCCAGGGAAGCATTCTTGCCCCCCACCCGATCAACATCATGCATGCCAAGCTGGTTGTACCAGAGCACTAGCGACTGTTGGTCTTGATTGGACATTGAGATTATCCTTCATTTAAATGATTGGAGCACATGGAACAATTTGCTATTCGCCGAAACAGCCTGGCACAATCAATAAATAAAGACTAAGTGTTGAATCGTTAAAGCAGAAAAAGAAACGCAAAATCGGATTAGTACCCGTCATAAATCGAGTTGCGCAACAGGCTTATTAACCGGCCGCAAATGGCTACAGTGATATTTTTCACTTTTTTCAGAGGGTTAGAGATTGCTTTTCGTTGCGCAACAGCATCAGACTTTATTTCCCAGATTAAATGGAAAATGCGAGTAAATAGCGTTTTTCAAAACAGCATTTCATCTAATATTACCCTTTTGAAGAACAGCCTTGTGTGATGTGACCGCCACTGGTATGGATATTTCATTTTACTTTGAATTAAAATGAAATATTGGCAGTGAGATTGTTATGTAAAAGTAAATGAGAGGATTGCTTGCCCATGAGCACTGAACGCAGTGTGTTCTACATTTCAGATGGCACCGCCATTACCGCTGAAGTTTTGGGGCACGCAGTGCTCTCACAATTTCCCGTCAACACTACCAGTGTCACCCTGCCGTTTGTTGAGAATGTCCAGCGCGCGCAGGCGGTTAAAGCGCAGATTAATGCCTTGTACCAGCAGAGTGGCGTGCGTCCGTTAGTATTTTTCTCAATTGTGACGCCTGACGTCCGCGAGATCATTCTGGAGAGTGAGGGCTTCTGCCAGGATATTGTGCAAGCGCTGGTCGCCCCGTTACAAAGCGAACTCGGTGTGGCTTCGATGCCCGTGGCGCATCGTACTCACGGGCTGACTGCCAGCAATCTGGGCAAATATGATGCGCGTATCGCCGCAATTGATTACACCCTGGCACACGACGACGGTATTTCTCTGCGCGGTCTGGAAGATGCACAGGTCATTCTGCTTGGCGTCTCGCGCTGTGGCAAAACGCCGACCAGCCTCTATCTGGCGATGCAGTTTGGTGTGCGGGCGGCAAACTACCCGTTTATCGCGGATGACATGGATAATCTAAAATTACCCCCCGCATTACGCGCACATCAGCATAAGCTCTTTGGATTAACCATCGATCCCGAGCGCCTGGCGGCGATCCGTCAGGAGCGCGCCGAAAATACCCGGTATGCGTCAATGCGTCAGTGCCGCCTTGAAGTGGGTGAAGTCGAAGCGTTGTTCCGTACCCATCAAATTCGCTACCTCAACAGTACAAACTATTCGGTCGAGGAGATTGCCACCAAAATCCTCGACATTATGGGGCTGCGCCGCAGCATGTATTAGCGTGTAAGCCAGGCCGTAAAGCCTGGCTTCCGTCTTGATTAACTTTCCTTTCTTTTTAGCGGGTTGAATTCGCGAGCTATTGGTTTATTGTGACCACCATCACTTCCCGGTATTTCACCGCTGCGAAGAACAGAATTTTGAGAGTCCCAATGAACAAGACTGATGAACTGCGTACTGCGCGCATCGGCAGCCTGCTAACGCCAGCGGCCCTCGCGCAAGAACACCCTATTTCGGCGGAGATTGCCGCTAACGTCACCGCTGCGCGCCAGCGCATTGCCCGTATCCTGACGGGTGAAGACCCGCGCCTGCTGGTGATTATCGGTCCGTGCTCATTGCACGATCCCAAAGCGGCGATTGAATACGCCGAACGCCTGAATCTCTTGCGTGAGCGCTACAAAGATCGCCTTGAAATCGTGATGCGCGCCTATTTTGAGAAGCCGCGCACTGTGGTGGGTTGGAAAGGTTTGATCTCTGACCCCGATCTCGACGGCAGTTTTGACGTGAATCGCGGCATCGCTATCGCCCGCAAACTGCTGCTGGATATCAATGCACTGGGTATGCCGACCGCCACCGAATTCCTCGATATGGTGATCGGCCAGTTTATTGCCGACCTGATCAGCTGGGGCGCTATTGGCGCACGCACCACGGAAAGTCAGATCCACCGTGAAATGGCCTCGGCACTCTCCTGCCCGGTGGGTTTCAAGAACGGTACCGATGGCAACGTGCAGATCGCTGTAGATGCGATTCGCGCTTCTCGCGCCAGCCATATGTTCCTCTCGCCGGATAAACATGGCCAGATGACGATTTACCAGACCAGCGGCAATCCGCACGGCCATGTGATCCTGCGTGGCGGTAAGCAGCCCAATTACCATGCTGAAGATGTGGCGGCAGCAGCAGCGAACCTGCGTGATTTCAACTTGCCTGAGCAGTTGATTATCGACTTCAGCCACGGTAATTGCCTGAAGCAGCATCGCCGCCAGCGCGACGTCGCGGATGACATCGCCGCGCAGATTCGCCAGGGTTCACGTGCTGTTGCGGGTGTGATGATTGAGAGTTTCCTGCAGGAAGGTAACCAGAAGGTGGTGGGCGGTGAACCCTTAACTTACGGGCAGTCCATTACCGATCCCTGCCTTGGCTGGGAGGATAGTGAAGAAGTGCTGGAGAAACTGGCTGCCGCGGTAGACAGCCGTTTCTAATTAATTTAGCTGGAGCAACTCACTTCCAGCGTTTTGCCCCACTCGGGTGGCCGTTGGCGCAACTGCGCGCTAACGGCTGCATCACTAAACGGCTGCTGCAATGCCAGATGCAAGGTTTCCAACGCCGCAGTTTCCCCTTTCTCGACCTCTTCGATAACCTGCTGAGCCAGATAATTACGCAATACCAGCGCGGGATTAGCGGCTTTCATTACCGTTTGACGCTGTTCATCCGTCGTTTCATCTTGCAGCAGTCGTTGGCGATAAGTGTCATACCAGCGATCAAACGCCTCACGATCGATAAACTCATCGCGCAGCGGTGAACGGCTCTCCTGCTGTTGCGTATCGCTTAACAAACGGAACGTCAGCGTATAATCACTGTGTTCTTGCGTCATCAACGCCAGCAGCGAGGTGAGAATGGCGTTGTCATTCGCATCCGCGGTTAACAGCCCCAGCTTGGCACGCATCTTCTCACCCCAAACCCGCATCAGTTCGGTTTCATATTGACTCAGCGCCTGTTTGAGCTGATCCGTGGTCATTAACCCTGACAGAGCATGCGCCAGACGGTTGAGGTTCCACAGCCCAATCATCGGCTGGTTCTCAAACGCATAGCGGCCTTGATAATCACTGTGATTGCAGATGAAATCGGGCTGGTAATCGTCCAGGAAGCCGTAAGGACCGTAATCCAGTGTTAATCCAAGAATCGACATGTTGTCGGTGTTCATCACGCCGTGTGCAAAGCCGACACTCTGCCAGTGAGCGATCAGGCTCGCGGTACGTTTGACGATGTCGCTGAACCAAAGCTGATAGCGGTCAGCCTGATCGCGTAACTGCGGCCAGTGATGGTGAATGGCATAATCCGCCAGTTGGCGCACCTTCTCCTGTTCACCACCATAATAGAAGTGTTCGAAATGGCCGAAGCGCAGGTGGCTCTCCGCGATGCGCATCAGCATGGCGCCGCGCTCTTGGGTTTCACGCAACACTGGCTCTTCACCAATCGCCAGTGCCAGGGCACGCGTGGTGGGAATACCAAGGTGGTGCAATGCTTCGGAAGCCAGAAATTCACGCACGCTGGAGCGGATGACCGCGCGGCCATCGCCCATGCGTGAGTAAGGAGTGAGTCCCGCGCCTTTGAGGTGCCAGTCGAGTTTGCGCCCATTTTCCAGCTGCTGTTCGCCCAGCAAAATACCTCGACCATCACCTAACTGTCCGGCCCAGACGCCAAACTGATGGCCACTGTAGACCTGAGCCAGCGGTGCCATACCCGGCAGTAATTCACGACCGCTCCATACGCCATGGCCTTCGCCTTGAAACAGGTTTGGCTCCAGCCCCATTTCAGCCGCCAGCGGCGCATTGTGATAAAACAAGCGCCCACCTGCTAAGGGGGTCGGGGCCAGCGCGGTGTAAAAGCCCGGCAACTCTTGCTGCCAGCTATTGATAAATTGCATTAATACTCCAGTAGATGCATGTGTGCAACGCACCGACATTGAGTGTATCGAAGTGAGGTTTAGTGTAACGCTGACACGAGGTGGAGAACAGGTGAAAGGATTACTGCTTTGAGGGTGTATGCAAGCTCACATCAGGATAAATAAGATCGCTTAACCGTTCCGCTTTAACAACCGGGAACAAATTTCCTTGCAGTTGCGCACCATTTAACTGGCTAACTTTCTCCAGCAGCAGGCCATCGTCGACGCCACATATAATTATCTGGTCGGCGAAATCGGAAAACGTATCAATCATCGTTTGCATAAAAGGTGTAAAAGATGCACGTTTTGCAAGCCCCTGAATAAAGACCTTATCCAGTTTCAATACGTTAAACAGATTATCATAGACTGCGGTTGCAGGCGCTTTTCCCGCCCCAAACTGCGAGAGTGATAAACGGAATTCTTGCTGTAAGGAAGCTAAAAGCGGCTGCGCTTTTCCCTTGGCTAATTGGGGAAACGTTTCGCTGACATCCAGAATAATAAATGAAAGTTGTTTAAATTTCCTTAACAGAAATTCGCTTTCCAATAGCGTTGTGGCCATGGAATCATCAATACGTACCAAGGCGGTAATTTGATGTAACTCAAAAAAGTCACGGTACTTTTCCAGCAATGAAAGCTGGCTCTGCAGTAAGCGTAATTGCTGCGCATCGTCTAACTGCGGCAACAACAAATCCTGCGGCAGCGTAATAGGTGCGCTGTCGTGGACGAATTGCGTCACCAGCTCAACCGAAGTCAGCTGGCCCGCCAGAGAGTAAACTGGATAAAACCAGGTTTCCGACTGATAGTCGGCAGATAAATGGACTTTCATTTCTACAGCCAGAAGCAGTGGCAATTGGCGCATCGTATATCAATGAAAACCACCAGGCAATAGGACCAAACGTTTGAAGAGACGCTGTTTTTATGCCTGATTAAGCGGTTTTAAGCCTGAGATAATACTTAAGCCAAATAACCGGGGTTAATATCCTTACCGATTAAATAAACTTAGCACTCTTTTTATTATTGAAGAAAGGCTATTTAAAGTTCCATTTTAAATGAGAGTTAAGTCAGGCTTTGCCATCACAATTAATAGTGCATAAAACCACGCGCCTTTTATGGCATTATTACCTAGTATGGTACTCAATCAGATGCGACGCGCTTGCCAAAATACTTTGCGCCAATAAACATTGTCCAGTGAGGAACGGATTACACCCTGACTGGTAGAGGCATGAATAAAGGTGTTATCGGTATCATAAATACCGACGTGCAGGCCATTTTCACCGCTGCCGGTCTTGAAGAACACCAGATCGCCGGGTAGCAGGTCACTTTTGTCGATTCGCGTGCCAATATCGGTTTGATCAATCGTGGAACGCGGCAACTGCATGGCAAATTGATCACGGAAAGTCAGATAAACAAAGCCCGAGCAATCCACCCCACCGCGGCTTAACCCGCCGTATCGATAAGGCGTTCCCCGCCAATGTGTGAGTTGCTCGTTGAGTTGGGCAATAACGGTAATCGAATCAGACAGGCGACCATTCGGCGGCGGTGCACGATGGCTGCTACAGCCTGCCAACAGCAGAACCAGAATAAAAACCGTAAGTCGCATCAGAATAATCCTTAAATCCGTCGCCCGGCAGACACTTTAGCGGTAAATCTGCCGTTCAGGCAACGACATTCAAGGGATAAACAGCAGCGGACCTTGCGCAGTGTCGATTTGCTCGAAGTGTGTCTGATACAGCGGTGCCAGTTGTTCGGCAGTCAATACTTCCCGTGCGCCACCCTGGCTCACCACACTTCCTTGATGCATTAACCACACAATATCCGCATGGCGCAGGCTATGATTGAGGTCGTGGCCACTGGCGATGATGGCGATGCCTGCGTGGCAAAGGCTGCTCAGTAACTTATCCACCGCACGCTGTTGCGCGACGTCCAGCGCGGTCATTGGCTCATCCAGAATCAGCAACTTCCCGCGTGGATTGAGCAACGGATGAATCTGTAATACGACCGCGGCCAGCCGTACACGCTGCCATTCACCACCCGAAAGCTGTGTCAAGTTGCAGGTCAGTTTGTGTTGCAAGCTGAGCTGAGTGAGAACATCCGACAGCGTGGCATCTGCCTGGGGAGACGCCGATGAGCAATGTAGCCGCAGAAAGTGCCAAACCGGCATCGACCCTAATGCCAACTGCTGCTGAGGCAACCACGCGCGTAACTGCGCCAACGCAGCCCCACTTAAGGTATCAAGCTGCTGACCGGCGATCCGAATCCGTCCCTTGGCCGGCAGCAACCCTGAGAGCACACTTAACAGCGTGCTTTTGCCCGCGCCATTCGGCCCAACCAGGTGAACCAGAGAGCCGGCATTCAGAGTCAGGTCGACGGGAGTCAGTCGCCCTGCGACGCTCACTCCCTCGCACTGCAACAGCATTTACTCGGCCAATGCCTGCTCAACGCGTTTCAGGATAATCGGATCGTCTGGCGTCATATCCGGTGAGAAACGCGCAATTACTTTGCCCTGCTTGTTGATCAGGAATTTCTCGAAGTTCCACAGAATATCGCCCTCCGCTTTCGGCGCACGGCCTTTGCTCACCATACGTTCCAGGAAACCGCTGCCTTCCGGACGCTGGGCCTCTGGCTGAGCCGCAGTCAGTTGCGCATACAGGGGATGGCGATTCGCCCCGTTGACGTCGGTTTTATCGAACATCGGGAAGGTCACACCATAAGTGGTGCTGCAGAACGTTTTGATCTCTTCATTACTGCCAGGTTCCTGCTCAAGGAACTGGTTGCACGGAAAACCGAGCACACTGAAATCTTTGTTCTGCCAGGCTTTTTGTAAGGACTCAAGCTGCTCATACTGCGCCGTCAGACCACATTTAGACGCCACGTTAACCACCAGCAAGACTTTATCCTGATACTGCGCCAACGTGGTTTTTTCGCCATCCAGTGTAACCAGATCAGTTTGATAGATACTCATTGTCGATTCCTGTTGTTGAACCCAAGATGCCAGCCGCAGCTAGCGCGAAGACTTCACTAATAGCACAATAAATAGTGGTGCTCCCAGCGTGGCGGTCACCACACCAATCGGTAATTCCGCGGAGGTCAGCACCAGGCGCGCGATAATATCCGCCCCCAGCAACACCGCGGCACCAGCCAGAGCGGATGCCGGTAACAGATAACGATGATCACTCAAGCCACTCAGCCGAAGCAAATGTGGGATCACCAGTCCGACAAAACCGATTGCGCCGGCCATCGCCACACTGGCCCCCACCAGCCATCCCATTGCCAGCACTAACAGATTGCGCCACAGCAGCAGCGGTAAACCCAGCTGACGTGCTGAGGTCTCTCCCAGTGCCAGTAAATTGAGAGGACGCGCGGTAGCGATGAGCAGTAACGTGACCGGCAAAAGTGCCAGCATCATCCAGCCGTAACGCCAGTCAATGCCGCTGAAGCCGCCCATCATCCAGTACATCAGCTGGCGCAGATCGAGGCTGGTGCTAAAGTACACCGCCCACGTCATGATGGCGCTACAGATAATGCCGAGCGCCACGCCCGTCAGCAGCAGGCGAGTAGCCGATAGCTGACGGTAAGCAAAATGCAGCAGAATGAGGGTGATGAATAACGCGCCCGCCATCGCGGCCAACGCCAGACTCCACAACGAGCCATTACCCAGCATCACCCCCAGCACTAAACCGATTCCCGCACCATTGGACACGCCCAGCAGGCCGGGTTCTGCCAGCGGATTATTAAACAGCGCCTGCATCACCACGCCACTCACCGCCAGCGCGGCACCCACCAGCAATACAGCCAGGGTGCGCGGCAAACGCAGTTGCCAGACGAAGAGGTCGTTCGACGCGCTAAACCATTGTGTGGGGGGGATCCAGCTATCACCAGCACACAGGCTAATGATGAACAGAAGCAGCACAGCGGCACTGAGTAGCATCAGCCAACGCTGGCTGCGGCGGTCGGCCTGTCGGGCAAGCTGGTCCAGCAGAGTCATAGATAAGATTGGCTGAGAAAACAGAGATTTGATTGTAGTGGGATTGTGGCAAAAAGAAAGCGGCACCTGAAGGTGCCGCTGAGGAGACTTAGTGACGCGGAGGAATCGGTTGACCGTGATCATCATGCTGATTGTGATTATCACGCGGGTCATTGTGCTGCTGACGAGGCTGTGGTTTGTTGTCATGACGCGGCGCATTGCCCGGGTGCTGTGACTGCCAGCCGTTACCGTTCCAGTAACCGTGTGGACCTTTCATACCAACACGTTGGTTATGATGCTGTTTCCACCACGTAGGCGCACGCCAGTCATAACCATCCCAGTAGTAGCCACGTTTATCCTGGTCACCGATATGAATCGATACCCCTGGGGTGTTGATGTTGACAGAAACATTGGCACTGGCCAGCAGCGGCATTCCTAACAGGATGCTTAATAAAAGTGCTGTCTTTTTCATCAGCGAAAACCTCTTGTAATGTGATGGCGCTGTTATAACAAATGAAATGAGCCAGTCACTATCGGCGAGTGCCGATTTTCATCCTATTTTCCGGATACTTACGAAATCCTGACAATATGGAAAGATTGCGTAGATCACCTGTTTTTCAGCCAATAAAAAAGGCCGCTAAGCGGCCTTTTTGTCATACTGAAATTAGTCAGCGTCCTTCGGTGTCGCGTTCTCGACGCGACTTTTCAACTTCTGCCCCGGACGGAATGTCACCACCCGGCGGGCAGTGATTGGAATATCTTCTCCCGTCTTCGGGTTACGGCCCGGACGTTGGTTTTTGTCACGCAGATCAAAGTTACCAAATCCGGACAGTTTAACCTGTTCTCCGTTTTCTAACGCACGGCGAACTTCTTCAAAGAAGAGCTCAACCAACTCTTTGGCATCGCGTTTGCTCAACCCGAGTTTTTCAAACAGGTACTCTGACATTTCAGCTTTTGTAAGCGCCATAGGTTCAATCCCTCAAGGTTGCCTGGAATCGCTCTTTTAATGCCGCAACGCATTTGGCAACGGTCGCGGCAATCTCCTCTTCTTCGAGTGTCCGGCTGGTATCCTGCAAAATCAGGCTAATCGCAAGGCTCTTTTCGCCCTCGTTTACGCCCTTACCACGGTACACGTCAAACAAGTTTACGCCAACTACCTGATTTACGCCAACTTTCTTACACTCCGCGATGATATCTGCTGCGGGCACGTTTTCAGCCACTACCACAGCGATATCACGACGGTTTGCTGGGAAGCGTGAAATCTCGCGCGCGTCAGGCAGGACGCGGTCTGCGACCTTATTCCAAAGCAGTTCAAACACTAAGGTGCGGCCGTTGAGATCCAGCTTACGTTCCAGCTCCGGATGAACCACCCCGATAAATCCGATTCGTTCGCCACGTAAATAAATTGCAGCGCTCTGTCCTGGATGCAGCGCCGGATTGGCCTCTGCACGGAAAGAAATCTCATCAAGTTTACCGGTCAAATCCAGCAGCGATTCTAAATCGCCTTTTAAATCATAGAAGTCAACCGCCTGACGCGCCAGATCCCAATGCTCTTCGTAGCGATTACCGCTCAGCACGCCCGCCAGCATAAGATCCTGGCGAATACCAAGATCGGCCTGAGTATCAGGAACAAAGCGCAAACCGCTCTCAAACAGGCGTACACGGCCTTGCTGACGGTTCTGGTTGTACACCACAGCCCCTAGCAGACCGGTCCACAGTGACAAACGCATCGCGGACATATCACTGGAAATCGGGCTTGGCAGAATCAGCGCTTCTTCACCTGGATGCAGCAGCTGCTGCACTTTCGGATCAACGAAGCTATAAGTAATGGCTTCCTGATAGCCTTTATCCACCAGCAAGCTGCGCGCACGTTTCAGGGATAAATCCGCTTCGCGATGCTGTGTCATGATCAGGCTGGCTTTCACCGGCACATCAGGAATGTTGTTGTAGCCGTAGACACGCGCCACTTCTTCAACCAGATCTTCCTCGATAGCCATGTCAAAGCGCCAGCTTGGTGCGACGGCTTTCCACTCGCCGTTGCCCACGGTCACTTCACAACCCAGACGCGTCAGAATGTCGGTGACCTGCTCATCGGCAATCACGTGACCAATCAGGCGGTCCAGCTTTTCACGACGCAGCGTGATGGTGGCACGCTCAGGCAATTTGCTGGCGTCAGTTTGATCGATAACTGGACCCGCTTCACCGCCACAGATGTCCAGCAGCAGCTGAGTCGCGCGTTCAATCGCTTTGAACTGCAGCGCAGGATCGACACCACGCTCGTAACGGTGTGAAGCATCGGTATGCAGACCCTGACGACGGGCACGGCCGGTGATCGCCAGCGGTTCAAAGAAGGCGCACTCGAACAGCACGTTTTGGGTCTGATCGTTCACACCTGAGTGCTCACCACCAAAAATACCGCCCATCGCCAGCGCTTTCTGATGGTCCGCAATCACCAGCGTGTCGCTGCTGAGTTTAGCTTCGGTGCCATCCAACAGCGTCAGCACTTCGCCCTCTTCCGCCATGCGCACCACGATGCCGCCATCAATGCGGTCGAGGTCAAAGGCGTGCATAGGCTGGCCGAGTTCCAACAGAACGTAGTTGGTGATATCCACAACCGGGTCGATTGAACGAATACCGCAGCGACGCAGTTTTTCACGCATCCACAGTGGCGTTGCCGCCTGCACGTTGATGCCTTTTACTACGCGGCCGAGATAACGTGGGCAAGCATCTGTGGCATCTACACGAATGGGGAAGGTGTCAGAAATGGTCGCGTTAACGGGTTCAATAGTGGGCTCCGTCAACGGCAAGCCGTTAACCACCGCCACGTCGCGCGCGATACCGATAATACCGAGGCAATCTGCACGGTTTGGCGTTACGCTGATTTCGATGGTGTTGTCATCCAACTGCAGATAGCTACGGATGTCAGTCCCGATTGGTGCATCCGCTGGCAGCTCAATGATGCCACTGTGATCGTCGGAAATTCCCAGCTCAGAGAAAGAGCACAGCATGCCTTCTGAAGGCTCACCGCGCAGTTTTGCCGCTTTGATTTTGAAATCACCTGGCAGCACAGCGCCCACGGTGGCGACTGCCACTTTCAGACCCTGACGGCAGTTTGGCGCGCCACAGACGATGTCCAGCAGGCGATCGCCGCCTACATTGATTTTGGTGACGCGCAGTTTGTCGGCGTTCGGGTGCTGGCCGCAGTCCACCACTTCACCCACCACAACGCCATGGAACGCGCCGGCAACCGGATCAACACCGTCCACTTCCAGGCCCGCCATGGTGATTTGCTCAGACAGCGCAGCGCTGTCCAGGGCTGGATTTACCCATTCGCGTAACCAGAGTTCACTGAATTTCATTGGATAACCTGCCCTTATTTAAATTGTTTGAGGAAACGTAAATCATTTTCGAAGAAGGCGCGCAGATCGTTAACGCCATAGCGCAGCATGGTAAGACGCTCCATACCCATACCGAAGGCAAAGCCAGAGTAGACTTCCGGGTCAATGCCGACATTGCGCAGAACATTTGGATGCACCATGCCGCAGCCCAAGACTTCCAGCCACTTGCCGTTTTTACCCATCACATCCACTTCAGCGGAGGGTTCGGTGAACGGGAAGTAAGAAGGACGGAAGCGAATCTGCAGGTCTTCTTCAAAGAAGTTGTTCAGGAAATCGTGCAGCGTGCCTTTCAGGTTGGTGAAGCTGATGTCTTTATCAACAATCAGACCTTCCATCTGATGGAACATTGGGGTGTGCGTTTGATCGTAATCGTTACGATAAACGCGGCCTGGCGCAATAATGCGAATCGGCGGTTGTTGGTTTTTCATGGTGCGAATCTGCACGCCCGACGTTTGAGTACGCAGCAGGCGCGTGGCATCAAACCAGAAGGTGTCATGGTCGGCACGCGCTGGGTGATGTCCAGGAATGTTCAAGGCGTCGAAGTTGTGGTAGTCATCTTCGATTTCCGGGCCGGTTACCACCGCAAAGCCTAACTCGCCAAAGAAGTTTTCAATACGGTCGATAGTGCGGGTGACCGGATGCAGGCCGCCGTTCTCAATACGACGACCCGGCAGTGAAACATCAATGGTTTCTGCAGCAAGACGCGCATTCAGTTCAGCACTTTCCAGCGTGTTTTTACGCTCGTTAAGACGGTCCTGCACCTGCTGCTTGGCTTCGTTGATCACCGCGCCTGCCGCTGGACGGTCTTCTGCTGGCAGTTCGCGCAGGGTGGTCATCTGCAGCGTCAGGTGCCCTTTTTTACCCAGAAATTCGACGCGCACGGCGTCCAGGGCGGCGATATCCGACGCCTCGTCGATAGCGGCCGTGGCACGGGCCACCAGGTCTGCGAGTTGGGACATGATTTCCTCTTCTTCCAGCCGGGCTGGTCAGTTCTTGTTAGGATCCTGCGATCCGATTAAGTGTCGCCAGAAACAAAAAAGCCTCCACGGGGGAGGCTTTCAGCGCGATTTTTCGTTTCTTTTCTTATGCGCAAAAGCCCCTGATTTTCAGGTGCTAAAGTAAAAAAGAAACGGAAAATAGCAGCGTGCATGCTTGCGTTACCTTGTCTTGATAGAAACCGCACTATTGAAAAGCCCAGCGGTTAAAATGTCAATCATTTGCGTGAGTTGCAGACAATAAAAAAGGGAGCAAGCTCCCTTTTTCACCTGACTTACGCCAGAGCTGATTTCGCTTTTTCAACCAGTGCCGTGAAGGTCACTTTGTCGAATACTGCGATGTCTGCCAGAATCTTACGGTCGATTTCAATAGAGGCTTTTTTCAGGCCATTGATGAAACGGCTGTAAGAGATACCGTTCTGACGAGCCGCTGCGTTGATACGCGCGATCCACAGTTGACGGAACTGACGCTTACGTTGACGACGGTCACGGTAAGCATACTGACCAGCTTTGATAACAGCCTGGAAAGCAACGCGGTAAACACGTGAACGTGCACCGTAGTAGCCTTTAGCTTGTTTTAAGATTTTCTTGTGACGTGCGCGAGCAATTACACCACGTTTTACGCGAGCCATGTGAGCTCTCCTATATCATATTCTGTGACGCCCTATTCCCTGCAATACGCAAAGTGTTCGGGCAGATTTATAAAAAGTTTACTTATGCGTATGGCAGGCAGGCAACAACCAGGCCCAGATCGCCTTTAGACACCATGCCTTTCGGACGCAGGTGACGTTTACGCTTGGTAGACTTCTTAGTCAGAATATGACGCAGGTTCGCGTGCTTACGCTTGAAGCCGCCAGAAGCGGTCTTCTTGAAGCGCTTAGCCGCGCCACGGACAGTTTTAATCTTTGGCATTTTTACAAATATCCACTTCGCATTGTTAATAAAATGAACCAGACAGGCGAATAAAATTCCGCACAGCGCGAACGCTGCGCGGGTTTATTACTTGAAGGCCTACTGTTTCTTCTTCGGTGCGAGCACCATGATCATCTGACGACCTTCGATCTTCGAAGGGAAGGATTCGACAATCGCCAGATCTAAATCATCACACAGGTCTTTACGGACGCGGTTAAGCACTTCCATACCGATCTGCTGGTGCGCCATCTCACGACCGCGGAAACGCAGCGTGATTTTGGCTTTATCGCCCTCTTCCAGAAAGCGAATCAGGTTGCGTAGTTTGACCTGATAGTCGCCATCATCGGTACCAGGACGGAATTTAATTTCCTTAACCTGGATAACTTTCTGCTTCTTCTTCTGTTCCTTAGAAGACTTACTCTTTTCATAAAGGAACTTGCCGTAATCCATAATACGGCAAACCGGCGGTTCAGCGTTCGGGCTGATTTCAACTAAATCTACGCCAGCTTCTTCGGCTTTCTCAATTGCTTCGCGCAATGAAACGATGCCAAGTTGCTCGCCGTCTACGCCAGTTAAGCGCACTTCGGTAGCACGGATTTCGCCGTTGATACGGTTCGGACGCGTCGGTTGTACTCGTTTTCCGCCTTTAATAACCTTATTCCTCTAATTGGTGAAGATGTCGGCTGCGAATCTCTTGTTGCAGCTTCTCAACAAACACATCTACGTCCATGCTCCCGAGGTCTTTACCACGGCGGGTGCGAACAGCAACTTTGCCTGCTTCCACCTCTTTCTCACCGCAAACCAGCATATAAGGGACGCGACGTAATGTGTGCTCGCGGATTTTAAAGCCTATCTTCTCGTTTCTCAAGTCTGCTTTGACACGAATGCCTGCTTTCTGCAATTTCTTTGTCAATTCGCTGACATAATCTGCCTGGCTGTCGGTGATATTCATCACTACAGCCTGCACGGGTGCCAGCCAGGTCGGGAAGAATCCTGCGAACTCTTCGGTCAGGATGCCAATAAAGCGCTCCATGGACCCCAGAATTGCACGGTGGATCATTACCGGTGTCTGGCGATCGTTGTTTTCACCCACATAAGTGGCGTCCAGACGTTTTGGCAGGGAGAAGTCTAGCTGAACGGTGCCACACTGCCATGCGCGGTCGAGGCAATCGTACAGGGTAAACTCGATTTTCGGGCCGTAGAAGGCGCCTTCTCCTGGCTGATATTCAAACGGAATTTCGTTTTCCTTCAGCGCTTCTGCTAAATCGACTTCCGCACGGTCCCACATTTCGTCGGTACCGATGCGTTTTTCCGGACGGGTAGACAATTTCACCACGATTTTTTCAAAACCGAAGGTGCTGTACATGTCGTACACCATGCGGATACAGCTGTTCACTTCATCACGTACCTGATCTTCGGTACAGAAGACGTGAGCATCATCCTGGGTAAAGCCACGAACACGCATCAGGCCGTGTAAGGCACCTGATGGTTCGTTACGGTGACAGCTACCAAACTCTGCCATGCGCAGCGGCAGGTCACGGTAAGATTTCAGACCCTGATTAAAGATCTGCACGTGTCCTGGGCAGTTCATCGGCTTGATGCAATATTCACGGTTCTCAGAAGAAGTGGTGAACATCGCCTCTTTGTAGTTTTCCCAGTGGCCGGTTTTTTCCCACAGCACGCGGTCCATCATGAACGGACCTTTCACTTCCTGGTAGTCGTACTCTTTCAGCTTGGTACGGACAAACACTTCCAGTTCACGGAAGATAGTCCAGCCGTCGTTGTGCCAGAACACCATGCCTGGCGCTTCTTCCTGCATATGATACAGGTCAAGCTGCTTACCGATTTTACGGTGATCGCGCTTCGCCGCTTCTTCCAGACGCTGCAGATAGGCAGCCAGCTGCTTCTTATCGCCCCACGCTGTACCGTAAATACGCTGCAGCATTTTGTTATCGCTGTTGCCGCGCCAGTAAGCACCGGAGATTTTCTGCAGTTTGAAGTGATGGCAGAAACGCATATTCGGCACGTGCGGACCGCGGCACATGTCGATGTATTCTTCATGATGATACAAACCAGGTTGATCATCGTGACTGATGTTTTCATCAAGAATGGTGGTTTTGTAACTTTCGCCACGCTCAGCAAACACATCACGTGCTTCCTGCCAGCTCACCTTTTTCTTCACGACATCGTAATTTGTCTCAGCCAGCTGGTGCATGCGCTTTTCCAGCAGCTCAAGATCTTCCTGCGTCAGGGTGTGTTCGAGATCGACATCATAATAGAAGCCGTTATCGATCACCGGACCAATCGCCATTTTGGTATTCGGCCACAGCTGCTTGATTGCATGACCTAACAGGTGCGCGCAAGAGTGACGAATAATTTCCAGACCGGCTTCATCTTTGGCGGTGATAATTGCCACCTGAGCATCTTCGGTGATCGGATCAACCGCATCCACCAATTCGCCATTTACGCGGCCGGCAATACAGGCTTTCGCCAAACCCGGACCGATATCCAGAGCGATATCCATCACGCTGACCGGACGGTCAAAAACGCGCTGGCTGCCATCAGGAAGAGTAATTACTGGCATTTCATATCCTTATTGCAGTGGTAAGCCACACGAAAGCCTACATGCAAGATTCAGTTTCGTTTGAGTAGCCCGGCGTAATGTCAGACCCACATTGTCGGAATGACGCCAGGAGTGTAAAGCGCCGGAGATAATAGCAGCTTTCACTCGCCAGCAAAACCCATCAAAAATGCGCTAAGCCAAAGAGAGATAAAAAAACCGCTACGCGGCACAGACCGGGTAGCGGTTGTTCAATCCTGTCTCGCTTACATCGCGTAGGAGAGCTGAATCGTGGTTTTGGTGTCGGTACGATCCGGCGCAGATTCCGGCGGATTGTTGTTCCAGGTCACGTTGTATGCCAGCTTCAAAGCGAAGTGGGCATTGATTGCCACTTGCAGGCCGGTTTCAGAGTTGACGGTGGTGTCATCTCCGAAGCTGCTAAGAACGGAGACACCCTGAATGAACTTGGTGGTGTCCGTCAGCTGCCACTGATAGCTGACCGCGCCATAACCCAGCGCTTTGGTTTCATGACCACCCGCGTGGAAATCGTCATAACGCACACCCGGACCGAATTCAGCACGCAGTGAGTGCACTGGGCCGTTCAGGATCTGGCGACCATAACCTGCAGTCAGTACGTCACGTGAATCATAACCGTTGAAACGATCGCTCAACCAGCTTGCCTGACCGAACAGGTAGTCAGCGCTGTTGAGGTTGTAACGGGTACGGCCACCGAGGCTGTAAGTCTCTGACGAACGCTCATCATTTGAGGAGTTGTTCGCAGCATTACCCCAAAGACTGTAAGCGGTGTTGGTCTGATACCAGGTCATGTTGGTCGCAGCACTCAGCGCTGAGCTGGTGGTGTTACCGGTCTGAGCCAGATATCCCGCTGACGCGCTGCCTTCAAACGGTTTTTTCGCCGTTGAAGGGTCATCCATGGAGGTGAATACGGTGTTATCTGCAAATGCCTGGTGACAAAATGCTCCAGCAGAGAGCAATAAAACAGCGGACAGCTTATTAAAGGCTTTCATTAAATGTGACCCGTACGACAGTTTAAAAAATGATGAGTCTGAAGAGTTTTCCCGGCCAATCAATGCAATTTACGGTAAGTTTTGTAAAAAAATATGAAAGCGCCAGAAAAGCCAGGTTTCGTGTGGAAACCGCCCGTGGAATGAGACCTTTCCCATTTCCGGCGCGCATTATAAGAGGCAATTAGCGAAATAGCAGCTTAATTGCTACAAGAATTTTCCGAACCCTGCTGACACAGATTTACGCCCCTTCCCGGTCAGAATTGAGCAGAATTCGCTCTATCCGTTGCGCTGGTCTACGCTGAAATTTGTTCCATTACAATGAGGTGAAAGATGAGCGACCATGACCTTAAACGTTACGTTGTCACGCTAAATTATCTGGATGCGAGCTTAAGTGATTTGCAGTCCCTGAACAGTGTCATGGTAAATGGCGGTTATAGCACCACGTTGCACGATGAGAACGGCCACGCACATGAGTTGGGTACAAATAGTTATGGCCTGATAAGTGCACTGGAACAGCAGGATGTCATCGAGCAAACAATCGGGTTAGCTGAAGTGGCTTTGCATCGTAAACCGGAAGTGGTGGTCACCACTCTGGACGCTTTTTTGAAGGCGCAATCCTGAAGCGTGCAAAAATTAGGCAGCACCACTGGTTTTGCTGAAGTTTTGCGCGTTACAATCACACTTACGCAGCGAATAAAGAGGATTACCCAATGTGGTCAGCCGTTAGTCGTCTGTTAAGCGAACATGTCGGCAGTGCCGAAATCACTGAACGTCACGAGTTACCCGGTGGAGATGTCCATCCTGCCTGGCGTATTCGTTATGGTGAATTGGAGGTGTTCGTTAAGTGTAATACCCGCGATATGCTCACCCTGTTCAGTTGGGAAGCCGATCAACTTGATTTGCTCGCGCGTACCCAGACCGTTCGCGTACCCAAGGTGTATGGCGTAGGCAGCGATCGCGACAGCAGTTTTCTGCTGCTGGAGTATATTCATCCCGACCCTCTCAATGAGCACAGTGCCTTCCAACTCGGTCAACAATTAGCGCATCTGCACCAATGGAGTGAGCAGCCGCAGTTTGGCCTCGACTACGACAATAACATCACCACATCACCGCAACCCAACAGTTGGCTACGGCGCTGGTCCGTGTTCTTCGCTGAACAACGTATTGGATGGCAGTTACAACTCGCGGCTGAAAAAGGGGTGCAGTACGGCAATACAGAGTTGATTGTTGATTGTGTGCAGCGCGCCCTGGCTAACCATCATCCTCAGCCCTCTTTGTTACACGGTGATTTGTGGCCTGCTAACTGTGCAGGCAGCAGCAGCGGGCCATGGTTGTTTGATCCGGCCTGTTATTGGGGCGATCGCGAATGTGATTTAGCAATGCTGAGCTATTACGCCGATTTGCCTCGGCAGATTTACGAGGGTTACCACGCCGTGTGGCCGCTGGCGGAAGGTTTTTCACAGCGTCAGCCGGTTTACCAACTGTATTATCTGTTGAACCGTGCCAATGTGTTTGCTGGCAACTGGGCAAATGAAGCGCAATTCGCCATTGACCAGTTGCTGGAAGAAGATGTGTCAGGACAGCGTCAGGCCAAACCGGCCTGACCGCTTAAAGCATGCCTAACAGCTTGAGTACAAAGTATCCGGCAATCGCAATGACGATGGGCAGGATATAGAGCGGGAATATCTGTAGCAGGATGGTGTGGCGCGGCACATGGATTTTTTCTTCCAGCTGCGCGCGAGTCCGCCCTTCCGAACCTTTCGCTTGCTCCAGAATCATTTGATCCTCTATCCCTTCTTTAATATGTCGAGATTGACGCCACATCCGTGCACCAGACGCCTGCAACGCAATCCCGACAAAGATCAGGATGTAGATGATCCAGAAGCCGATGTTGGCACCGCCGTTGAATTCAGGCACCGGAGAGTTTTGCCAAAATACGTTTAAAAACGGCGTGTTGAACTTGACCATATCCACCATGACGTGGACAAAATCGAGCATGACGGCATCAATGCCAGGCTGCTTTTCACTGTGTTTAAACATGAAGCCGAGTATTGAGATGATGGTCGATAGCAGCGCTGGAATGAAAATGACCCAGCCGGCCACTCGCTTAAGGATGGCGATGCGGCCAGCCTGTTGATAAGTCATGGTGTTTCCTTCACATACAGTAGTTTTGCCCTAAGTCTACCTGCACTGATGCATTTTTTCCTGAAAAATGCGTAACCTGCCGTGAGTCGGTTTTCCAGGCCTGCCATGTTAAGGTATGACAAATTTTTAAACGGAGCTGTTGTATGTCTTATCGTCGCCCTGTCGTGGCCGCTATTTTTGATATGGACGGATTGCTGATCGATTCAGAGCCGTTATGGGATCAGGCCGAGCTGGATATTTTTTCCAGTCTGGGTGTGGATATCTCCCGCCGCCACGAACTGCCGGATACCTTAGGTCTGCGAATTGATCAGACCGTGCGCATGTGGTTTGAAGCGCTGCCGTGGAATGGGCCAGATCAAGCCGAGGTGACGCAGCGGATTATTGCGCGTGCGCTGGGCTTAGTTGAGGAGACACGACCACTGTTGCCGGGTGTGGAGCAGGCTCTGCAACTTTGCCAACAGCAGGGATTAAAAATCGCCCTCGCCTCTGCGTCTCCTCTGTTTATGTTAGAGCGTGTGCTGGAGATGTTCGATCTGCGTCACTATTTCGATGCAATTGCGTCGGCGGAAGCCCTTCCTTATAGCAAGCCACATCCTCAGGTGTATCTGGATGCTGCCGCTAAGTTGGGTGTTGATCCGTTGAACTGCGTGACGCTGGAAGATTCGTTTAATGGCATGATCGCCACTAAAGCTGCACGCATGCGTTCCATCGTGGTGCCAGCGGAATCGCATCGTGACGATGCACGTTGGGCGCTGGCGAATGTGAAGCTGGCGGATTTGACAGAGCTTCGGGCTGAGCATCTGTTTAACTAATGCCATCGGTTCGGTCGCTGTACGTTCAGGCGCTCAAGCCAGGACAGACCCGTCCGATCGCAAAGACAACACGCATCCTTGCAGATCGGCCGGGCCATCCTTGGCCCGGACGCTTTGCTCTTCGGACGGGTCTGTCCTGTCTATAGCACGTTAATCATCGCTTTAATAAATGCATGCATTGTGCGTTTTTGATCGTCCACACAAATAAATAAAACAACGTTTCATTTTTATTGAATTACTATCCCATCCTGCCTAAGATGCCCAAAGACCCGATTCGGGACACTTCCTTTAACATTGAGAGGCCTGAGATGGACGTTCGTCAAAGCATCCACAGTGAGCATGCAAAGAATCTCGATACTGCGGGACTGCGCCGCGAATTCTTGATCGAAAAGATCTTTGAGGCAGATAACTACACGCTGACCTACAGCCATATTGACCGCATCATTATCGGTGGTGTGATGCCGGTGCAGCAGTCGGTGACTATAGGAGAGGAAGTCGGCAAGCAGTTGGGCGTCAGCTATTTTCTTGAACGCCGTGAATTAGGGGTGATAAATGTCGGCGGGCCGGGATTGATCGACGTTGATGGTAAAACCTGGGAGATCGGCCATCAGGAGGCCCTGTATGTGGGGCAAGGGACGAAGCGCGTCATCTTCCACAGCAGCGATGCCCGCCATCCTGCAAAGTTCTACTACAACAGTGCGCCGGCGCATACACGCTATCCCGACAGGAAGATCACGCTGGAGGACGCCGTCAAAGCCACGCTGGGCGATGCCGCCACCTCGAACCGTCGCACCATCAATAAATTCATCGTGCCGGACGTCCTCCCCACCTGTCAGCTCACCATGGGGTTGACCCGCCTTGATGATGGCAATCTGTGGAATACCATGCCCTGCCATACCCATGAGCGCCGCATGGAAGTGTACTTCTATTTTGATATGCCAGATGACAGCGCCGTGTTTCATATGATGGGACAACCACAAGAGACGCGCCATTTACTGGTGCATAACGAGCAAGCGGTTATCTCACCCAGTTGGTCTATCCACGCCGGTGTCGGCACCCAACGCTATACCTTTATCTGGGGCATGGTCGGTGAAAATCAGGTGTTTGATGATATGGACCACGTCAGTATCAGCGCGCTGCGCTAACAGGAGGCACAATGATCCTTAACGCATTCAATCTCGAAGGCAAAATTGCGCTGGTGACCGGCTGTAATACTGGTTTAGGCCAGGGAATGGCATTGGGTCTGGCGCAAGCAGGCTGCGATATCATTGGAGTAAACCGCGCAGGTCCGGCTGATACCCAAGCCAAAGTCGCAGCGTTGGGGCGGCGCTTCTGGTCCATTCAGGCCGATCTCACCAAGCCGACAGGGGTGCCGCACATTGTCGAGCAAGCCGTTGCCTGTGCCGGGCGCATTGATATCCTGGTCAACAATGCCGGTATTATTCGCCGCGAAGATGCACTCAATTTTAGTGAGCAAGACTGGGATGATGTGATGAACATCAACAGCAAAAGCCTGTTTTTCCTGTCTCAGCACGTTGCCCGCCAGTTTATTGCGCAGGGTAACGGCGGCAAGATCATTAACATTGCCTCAATGTTGTCATTCCAGGGCGGTATTCGCGTACCTTCTTATACCGCATCGAAAAGCGCAGTAATGGGCTTAACCCGCCTGATGGCGAATGAGTGGGCCAAACACGGCATCAACGTCAACGCTATTGCACCGGGTTATATGGCAACCAATAACACCGAGCAACTGCGCAGCGACGAATCGCGTAATGAAGAGATCCTGGGACGTATTCCATCGGGCCGTTGGGGTAACCCCGATGACATGATGGGGCCGATCGTGTTTCTCGCCTCAAGCGCGTCTGACTATGTTCAGGGATATACGTTGGCCGTCGATGGTGGATGGTTAGCACGCTAAGCTAACCTGTTCTTTTCCCGCGTCATTATGACGCGGGGAAGTGAAAAATATTAACGCTTCGTTACAGCGTCACCATTCTCATTTACTGGATAAATCCCTATACTGGATGCATCGACAGTTTTTGCAGCCAGGTTTCATCATGACGGCCGAAGGCCATATCATTTTTGCCATTGCCAGCGCGATTTTTGCCAAGCGCGCGGAGTTGACGCCGGTTTTGGCTAGCGCCGATTGGTGGCATCTTGTGCCTGCTGCGCTGTTGACTTGCCTGCTGCCTGATATCGATCATCCTAAATCCGTGCTGGGCCAGCGTTTAAGATGGATATCCCATCCGATTGCGCGCGCCTTCGGCCATCGCGGCTTTACGCACAGCTTGCTGGCGGTCGCGGTCAGCTTGTGGCTGTTCCAGATTAATGTTCCCGCCGACTGGTTTTTACCCGCAGATGTGTTGCAGGGCATGACGCTGGGTTATCTCAGCCATATCATCGCCGATATGCTTACCCCCGCTGGCGTCCCGCTGCTGTGGCCCTGCCGCTGGCGCTTTCGCCTACCTTTGCTGAATAGCCAGAAAGGCAATCAACTAGAGCGTGCGTTGTGCCTGGCATTGGTGGGTTATGCACTGTGGTTCCCGCCCGGCACGCCCTCTTTTGGTGCTAACGGCTGGCCAGAACAACTGTTCAATACGCTACAAAATGGAGTGGGTCGGGTAATAAACGGACAGAAAGAGCAATAAGCATACAAATTGCGAGATTAAGTTATAAGCCATTCTTTTTGGATATAAGCCTGCACTTTCATGAACTGGTAACATTCCTGACATTCCCTGACGGGAATTGACTATTTTCCGCGCCAGCTCATGACGCTGCGCGGCTCATCTCTGGAGTCGAGCATGGATTTTCCCCTCATTCTTAATATCGTGGCCTTTGTCGCGCTGCTGATTGTTCTCAATCGCATTGGCAACCAAAGCTGGAGTTTGTCGAAGCGCGTACTCACCGGTCTGGTGTTTGGCGTGTTTTTCGGTTTGGCGCTGCAAACCATTTATGGTGAGAACAGCCCGGTCGTGAAGGACTCGATTAGCTGGTTCAATATTGTCGGTAATGGCTATGTGCAGTTGCTGCAGATGATCGTCATGCCTTTAGTGTTTGCCTCTATCCTCAGTGCCGTTGCGCGTCTGCATAATGCTTCTTCACTGGGCAAAATCAGCGTACTGACCATTGGTGTGCTGCTGTTTACCACCGCCATCTCCGCCTTGGTAGGCGTGCTGGTCACCGGACTGTTTGGCCTGAGCGCGGAAGGTTTAGTGCAAGGTGCCCAGGAAACCGCCCGTCTGAGCGCGATTCAGAACAACTATGTCGGCAAAGTGGCTGATTTGAGTACGCCGCAGTTACTGCTCTCCTTTATCCCGAAAAATCCGTTTGCGGACATGGCGGGTGCTAACCCAACCTCAATCATCAGCGTGGTGATTTTCGCCGCCTTCCTTGGTGTCGCCGCTTTGCAGTTGTTGAAAGATGACAAAGTCAAAGGCGAGCGTGTGCTGGTAGCTATCGATACCCTGCAATCCTGGGTGATGAAGCTGGTGCGTTTGATCATGAAGCTCACCCCTTACGGCGTGCTGGCGTTGATGACCAAAGTGGTAGCGGGCTCTAACCTGCAAGACATCATCAAACTGGGTGGTTTCGTGGTGGCTTCTTACCTTGGTCTGGCCATCATGTTCGGGGTGCATGCCCTGCTGCTGTCAGTTAATGGCATTAACCCAATGCGTTTCTTCCGCAAAGTGTGGCCAGTGATTACCTTCGCCTTCACCAGCCGTTCCAGCGCGGCCAGCATTCCGTTGAATGTGGAGACGCAGACGCGCCGCCTGGGTGTGCCAGAATCGATTGCCAGCTTCTCTGCCTCGTTTGGTGCCACTATCGGTCAGAACGGCTGTGCTGGTCTCTATCCGACCATGTTGGCGGTGATGGTCGCGCCAACCGTGGGCATCAATCCATTTGATCCGATGTGGATTGCCACCCTGGTCGGTATCGTCACTCTCAGCTCTGCCGGTGTGGCTGGCGTGGGTGGTGGTGCCACCTTCGCGGCACTGATTGTCTTGCCTGCGATGGGTCTGCCAGTGACGTTAGTCGCCCTGTTGATCTCCATCGAACCGTTAATTGATATGGGCCGTACCGCCTTGAACGTCAATGGTTCGATGACGGCCGGTTCTTTGACCAGCCGCTGGCTCGGTTTGACCGATAAAAAAGTACTGGAAAGCGACGAACACGCCGAACTGGCGCACCGCTAATCTTCCACAGCCAGACAACGGCAGGCCGCAAAGCCTGCCGTTTTTTTTGGCTTCAGCTCCGCAATTCAGCCTAATCGTGGTGCCAGCGTCAGGAAAGTGTTAAGCATGGTAAACAGACGAAAAATCAGCCATTTTTCACTTGAGTTTTAGCGTGCAAAGGCTAATTCTGCTATCAGTCATAGCAGGAGAAACACCGATGAAAAACGTTATCGCCTCGGTGCTGGCGTTAACCTTATTAACACCAGCCATTAGTTTTGCCCACCCTTACGGATGGGGACCAGGTCCAGGTCCCCATTGGGGTGGCGGTCCACGTTGGGGTGGCCCCGGCCCGCTGCGCTTCTTACCTGAAGCGGCAACTGCGGTGCTGATCGGCGGCCTGACCTATTACATGCTGAATGGCAATTACTATCAACGTCAGGGTGACACCTACGTCGTGGTGCAAGCGCCTGAAGCGCCACCATCAGGCGGTATGCGGGTGCTGGATTTCAACGGTAAACGCTATTACGTTCAGGAAGGCCACTATTATCAGCGAGAAGTCGGTGGTAATTATGTCGAGGTGCCGCGTCCATACGGACTCTAAGCCCAACGAAAAACGGCCCGTCTTAGACGGGCCGCTTCGTTAATCTCTCACGCTTACTGTGCGGCTTGCGGGTCAGTATCGTAATCTTTGCAGCTCTGGAAACCGTAATTCATGACGCGACCCACATCGTTATAACTCACGAAGTAGGTTTGTTGTTTACCATCACGCTCACCGATAACATAAGTCTGGCAAGTACCACGGGCATGCACCATGGTAATTTCAGTCGACGGCGGTCCAGCAATCTGGCGAACCTGGTCGCGGGTCATGCCTTTTTTCACATCCTTCACCACCGGCTTAGTCACATAGCTTTCGGCTTTGTCATAAGTCGTACAACCAGACAGGGCTACCAGCGTTAACGCAGTAGCGATACATCCCAGCACTTTATTCATCTTTATATTCCTCATACTTTGTCCATGTCACACTAATCCTGGAACATAAATCCAGATTTATCAAATCACTGGCTTCGCTTTCAGCCCATTCTGAAGCGTTAGTTTTTCGTAAAGTTGCTGTGTTGCGGCCTCCCGCTTCGTATAATCCTCCGGCAAAAAAATCTTAAGACAGAAAGAAAACAGAGGATCAATGACACCTGCACACTCCAATCGGTTGGTTTACGCCATTACGCTCGGCTTGCTGGCGGCACTCGGGCCGTTATGTATCGACCTGTATTTACCCGCACTACCAGAACTGGCTCGCGACCTGCACACCGAAACCGCCACCGCACAGCTGAGTTTAACCGCCGGTCTGCTGGGTCTGGGCGCAGGCCAACTGCTGTTTGGTCCCATGAGCGACAAATTCGGTCGTATTAAACCGTTGCTGTTATCGCTGGTGCTGCTGTTTATTGCCTCGATTGGCTGCGCACTGGCTAAAGATATTCATTCACTGCTGGTCGCTCGCCTGTTTGAAGGCTTAGCGGGCGCGGGCGGCGCAGTCCTGTCGAGAGCCATCGCGCGCGATATGTACAGCGGCCATGAATTAACGCGATTCTTCGCGCTGTTGATGTTAGTTAACGGCCTGGCACCGATTGGTGCACCGGTGCTTGGTGGCGTACTGATGACGGTGCTGAACTGGCGCGGCATTTTCGTGGTGTTGGGCTGTATTGCGGTGTTACTGATTTTCCTCGCGCGCTGGAAGCTATACGAAACCTTGCCCGCTGAACGTCGTAGCCAGGGCTCGATCTTTTCCGCATGGGCCGCGCTGGGCCAGGTTGTCACGCATCGTCCCTTTATGGGCTTCTGCCTGACGCAAGGTTTCATGATGTCAGGGATGTTTGCTTACATCGGCGCATCGCCATTTGTACTGCAACAGATTTATGGTTTATCACCGCAGGCGTTCAGTTTTTGCTTCGCTGCTAACGGCATCGGTCTGATTATTGCATCACAAACCAGTGCCCGATTGTGCCCGCTGTGGGGTGAGTATCGCGTGTTGAAAGGGGGACTAGCATTGGCATTCGTCGCCTCAAGCTGTCTGTTGCTGGCGGGACTGACCCACGCTGCCCTGCCGGTGATTTTGGTTGCGCTGTTCTTTACCATCGCCAGTAACGGTGTGATTGCCACCACCGCGTCATCCCTGGCGATGCAGAGCCAGGGACATCGCGCAGGCAGTGCCTCAGCGGTCATTGGTGTCACCATGTTTACGCTGGGCGCAATCAGCGTGCCCGTCACCGGACTGGGCGGCACCTCGGTAGTCAGCATGACGGGCACCATTTTTGGCTGCTTCATGCTGGCAATTTTAATGTTCATCGTATTGGCGAAAAAGCCTAAAAGCGCCTGAAAATCCTGCAAATAAGTGCGACAGCAAGCCTCGCGGCTTGTTGTTTGCCAGCAGAGGGGTTAGCTTTAACAAATGATTCGCATTGTGCCGTCAGGCTACAGACTTGAGGAGAGGTTCATGTCACTGCAGCAGGAAATCATTGAAGCCCTTGGTGTAAAACCCGTTATCGATGCACAGCAGGAAATCCGCGTAAGCGTTGATTTTCTGAAGTCCTACCTGAAAGCCAATCCCTTTTTAAAAACTCTGGTGCTGGGTATCAGTGGCGGCCAGGACTCTACGCTCACCGGCATCTTGTCACAAACCGCAATTCGCGAACTGCGTGAAGAAACCGGCGACAACGATTACACCTTTATTGCGGTGCGCCTGCCGTACGGTGTGCAGGCTGATGAACAGGATTGTCAGGATGCGCTGGCATTTATCCAGCCAGACCGCACGCTGGTGGTGAATATCAAAGAGGCGATTCTGGCCAGTGAACGTGCGCTGAAAGAAGCGGGCATCGTGGTCTCTGATTTTGTGCGCGGCAACGAGAAAGCCCGTGAGCGTATGAAAGCGCAGTACAGCATCGCCGGGATGACCAAAGGGGTTGTCGTCGGTACCGACCACGCGGCAGAAGCCATTACCGGTTTCTTCACCAAATACGGTGATGGCGGCAGTGACATTAACCCAATCTTCCGTCTGCACAAAGGTCAGGGCAAACAGTTGCTGAAAACTCTGGGCTGCCCGGAACATCTTTACCTGAAGCACCCAACGGCTGACCTGGAAGATGATCGCCCTGGCTTGCAGGATGAAGTGGCGCTTGGCGTCACTTACCAGCAGATTGATGCCTATCTGGAAGGTAAAACCATTGATGCCGCCGCTGCGAAAACCATCGAAGGCTGGTATCTGAAAACCGAACACAAACGTCGCCCACCGATCACTGTGTTTGACGATTTCTGGAAGAAGTAATCTCTTAGCGTTTCCCGCGATACCGGCGGGAAACCCCTCTTCAGCCACGCGTTGGCGAAATAAGCACCTGCCTGATATACTGGACGAACAACCAGTAATCGGAGTGAGCTTTGGTCAGACGTGCTGCCAGCCACCGCCTCGATTTTGATGCGGCGGCCATTTATCAATATCCCGAACATCTTCGCCAATGGCTGGAAGGATTACCCAATCAGCCTGGGGTGTACACCTTTCACGGTGACAGCGAAAACTTACCTTTGTATATCGGTAAAAGCGTCAACCTGCGCAATCGCGTGATGGCGCATTTTCGTACGCCCGATGAAGCCAGCATGTTGCGCCAGGCGCGACGCGTCACTTGGATACCCACCGCCGGCGATTTGGGCGCACAGCTGCTTGAAGCGCAAATGATCAAAACACAGCAGCCGCTGTTCAATAAACGCCTGCGTAAGAATCGTCAGCTCTGTTCACTGCAACTTGACGCTGGCGCGCCGCAGGTGGTTTACGCAAAAGATCTCGATTTCTCCTGCTCACCCAATCTTTACGGTCTGTTCCGCAGTCGTTTTGCTGCGCTGGAAAAGCTTAAATCCATCGCCGATGAACAGCGGTTGTGCCATGGGTTATTGGGATTAGAGCGCTTGAGCCCAGGACGAGGCTGCTTCCGCGCCGCACTAAAGCGCTGTGCCGGAGCCTGTTGTGGCAACGAACCGGTTGAGGATCATCAGCAACGTTTGCATGCGGCGCTAGAGCAGATGCGCGTGGTGTGTTGGCCGTGGCAAGGTCCCGTTGGCATGGTGGAAGTCGGTACAGAGATGACGCAGATCCACGTGATTGATCATTGGTTCTGGCTGGGGTCAGTCACAACAGAGGCTGAAGCGCGTCGACTACAGCGCGCGCGTCATGGCTTCGACCATGACGGATATAAAATTCTCTGCCGCCCCCTGCTCTCTGGCGTCTTCCCGCTTATCGAGCTTTAAAAACAAAACCGCCGACGCTGCCCAAAGCATCAGATGCAGTGGACAACGTCGGCGGTCTCAAACCGATTAGCTAAACGGCTTATTCACCATCAGCCGGCGGTGGCGGCATTTTACCGTCATGCGGGCCTTTCTCTGTCAGACGTTTCTCAAAATTAGCGTTGTACTGTTTTTTCTGCTCAGGCGTCAGCACGTTGTAAATCTTGTTCTGAGTTTCCATCATCTTCAGCGCACGATCTTTCGCGTTGGCGGTCATTTTCTCGGCCTGCGCTTCTGCTTTCGCCTTATCGAAGGTATCGGAAGCAATGATGCTGTGGTTCGCACGGCGCTCTTCCAGCGACGGACGTTTCATATCTTTATGGCTGTCACGCATGATGGTTTTGATCTGGGCTTTCTGCGCGTCAGTCAGATTAAGGCCTTTAAACATCATCTCCATGCCGTGATGGCGCATCGGCGGCTTGTGCATCGGCTTTTCGCTACCCGCTGGCGGTGGTGTGAGGTTGTCCGCAGCAGCGTGGACGATGTTGGCAGCACCAAGAGCCATTGTAGTAGCCAGGAACAGGGAAGTGAGTTTACGCATAATATTGTCCTTACTATTCAGTTTCATGACGACAAGGTGTGTCGCGTCTTCGGAAACAAGCATACGACGCCAAACGTCAACTACTCAGAGGCTGAGTAAAGCCCTGAAAGCATAAAAGACAAAGATCAGGCAATCATGGAGAGAAAGAGAAGAAATGCGTGAGGAATTGCAAAAGAGTATGACAATCAAGAAGAAATGCGCAGGAATTAAGGAGGAGTGTAACGGTATTGTCGGATTTGAGGAAGGAAAATATCGGTCTGTTAAAGGAAGCCAGATATTGTCGGGCGCGACCTTTAAGCCCCCCCTGGCTCCCTAGCGTAGCGGTGCGATTTATCGCGCCAACAGGAAGTTATTCCGCTGCTGAAAGGCGCGCAATAAATTGCGTAATGCTCGTCAGTTAAGAACTCTGGTTGCTCATTGATAAGTGGCCTGTTTTTCAGTGCGGGCTCTGCCGCCACTACTGCCCCCTCTGGGCCGTCCTCGCGCCGCTAAAGCGGTACCTTCGACTTCCACGTCGTGCCGGACGGACCGTTCGCGGATGACCATCCATGGTCGGCCGCGAACTGCCCCACGCCTCCCCGCGTGGGGCTCCTGGCCCAACGTAAAAGTCTCAGCGCTGCGGATAACCCTGAGGGGGCAGTAGAGGCGTCATAGCCTCAGACAATGTGCCCTGACAAGTCGCACTGAAGCTAATGAGCTGGCTGGGGCCGCACCGGGGCTGGCATTCCGCAGCGCTGAGCTGAGCGAGTATGCCAGGAGAGCCCGCAGGACGCGGGCGAAAGGTGGCGCTGGAACATGGATGTTCCATCGGCACCGGTCCGTTAAGGCAGACGAGTGAAGTGAAGGCACCGCGTCAGCGGCGCGAGGACCGCCAGCCCCGGTGCGGCCCCAGACGGCGTTATAACCAGTCGCTTAACTGACGAGCATTACGCAATAAATTGCGCCGCTACGGCTTGACGTTCGTGGCGCTAGCTACATGATCGGCGCTTTTACAGCGCCTGAGTCTGTTCGTTCTCTTCGACCAGCATCAATCCCGCACGCAATCCCGCCGCCACCTTAGGATTGGGAAATAATACATACTCTCGCGCTTGCTGCACGTAATAGCGTGTCTCACCCTCTTCTGCCAGCAAAGTCCCCTGCGGGAAGGCAGTAAAGTTCAGGGTTTCCGACCCCATGTGCAACACAAAATCGTCTCCATGACGGGTGATTTGCTGCGTCACGCGATAACGGCGCGGTGTTTCATGCACCTCAGGCAGTTTCTCACCGTACAGCAGCGCCGCTAAGGCACGCTGCACCGCGCTAAACTGATTAAGGTCATTCTCACCAAAGGGTAAGGCTTTACCCAGCTCCAGCGTGCTGCTCGCTGCATCATGATGTTCACAGCTGTAATGCGTGAAGGTTCCGCCAGGGGAGCGGTGGAACACCAGCGCTTCCAGCTCTGCCGCCGCCAGCCAATGCAGGAACGCTTCTGGCCATGGCTGGGGATTCAGCGGCATCACGCCAAAGCGCGCATGGTAAGAGCCGCGAATCGCCGTATGCAGATCCAGATGCCAGCGCACCTCATGATCGCGACAGGCGCGCCAGAAGTTCTCCAGCGCTTGCTCCAGCCGCAGCGCACGCTGCGCTTCCGGTAGTTCCGACACCTTCTGCCAGCGTCCACCAAACAGCCGGTTCATATCGTACTGCTGATAACGCTTGCCACTGCGTAACGCCTCGGGATTACCTAAAATGACCAGCAGACGCACTGCCAGCGGCTTTTCTCCCTGCAGTAGCGGCGTCAGCAACAGATTAAGAATTTCGACTGGCGCGGTTTCGTTACCGTGAATACCGGCAGACAGTACCAGCGCTTGATGAGTCGCATGATGCGGGGTCAGCGATAAGATCCC
>NZ_BBOC01000059.1:0-32015 GCF_001485335.1 Type-D symbiont of Plautia stali
GTTCAGTTGCCGCCTTGCTGCAAACTCAAATACTTGATTCTGAATCCTGGTATTCTTGTCACAACAATCGCGATAGCGACTAAATCCGTGATTTGGATGGTTTACTGCAAACTCTGGAGCGGGAAACGAGACTCGAACTCGCGACCCCGACCTTGGCAAGGTCGTGCTCTACCAACTGAGCTATTCCCGCATTAGAGGTTCTTGCTTACGAAGTTTGGAGCGGGAAACGAGACTCGAACTCGCGACCCCGACCTTGGCAAGGTCGTGCTCTACCAACTGAGCTATTCCCGCATAATCTTCGTCTTTCAGTCTGCTACTGCGTTGGCTGCCTTCGCTCAACCACGTCACTTACTGATGTAAGCCCCATGGTACTCGCTCAGTTGCCGCCTTGTTGCAAACTGAAATACTCGATTCTGTGCTTCGTATTACTGCCTCGCACCGATTTAAATTCTTCACCGGTACGGGGTGCGCATTATACGAGAAATCCTTTCAGTCGCAAGAGTCTAAAAGCAAAATTTTGCGCTTTCTGCGCGTTTGCTGTTTTAATCGACAACCTGATGATTTCCTGCGCACCCTTTGCAGATTAAAGCTGCAGGAAGTGCTCGCGATAGTAAGCCAGCTCGGCAACGGACTCGCGGATATCGTCCAAGGCTTGGTGACTACCGGATTTTTTAAAGCCCGGCAGAATCTCTGGCTTCCAGCGACGCGCTAACTCTTTCAGGGTGCTGACGTCCAGATAACGATAATGGAAGTAAGCTTCCAGCTCAGGCATGTACTTAAACAAGAAGCGACGATCTTGCCCAATGCTATTACCGCAAATCGGTGAGGTATTCGCCGGCACCCACTGCTTCAGGAACTCAATGGTCGCCAGCTCAGCTTCACGATCGCCATACTGGCTAGCCTTAACACGTTCCACCAGCCCGCTATTGGTGTGTGTGCGCACGTTCCAGTCATCCATCAGCGCCAGCTGCGCGTCTGACTGATGCACGGCTAGCACCGGACCTTCCGCCAGGATGTTCAGGTTGGCATCTGTGACGATCGTGGCGATCTCAATAATGCGATCTTGTTCAGGATCGAGCCCGGTCATTTCGAGGTCGATCCAAATCAGGTTCTGTTCATTTCCAGCTGTCATGCGTTTCCCGCCCGTTGCCAATGTCGTCATTACACTCAATTCAGGTGTATCATAGACGTTTTGCCCAGCGGGGCGAAGCCTGGCGAAAGCCGTGAGAGGATGCGTGAGTAAAAACAAACTGTCGAAAGGCCAACAACGTCGCGTAAGCGCCAACCATCAGCGTCGTCTGCAGCAACGGAGCGAGAAGCCCGAACCGGATGATAGCCTGTTTGGAGAAGCGTCCGAAGGCGTAGTGATCAGCCGATTCGGCATGCACGCAGACGTAGAAGATAGCGCGGGCGAAGTCCATCGCTGCAATATCCGTCGCACCATTCGATCGCTGGTCACCGGCGATCGTGTCGTGTGGCGCGCAGCGATTGGCGGCGGTAAAGGGATCGTAGAGGCGGTGCACGAACGTAAAACCGTGCTCACTCGTCCGGATTTCTACGATGGCGTCAAACCGATCGCCGCGAACATCGATCAGATCAACATCGTATCGGCGATCCTCCCCGAGCTGTCTCTTAATATTATCGATCGCTATCTTGTGGCCAGTGAAACACTCGGCGTAGAGCCTTTACTGGTGCTGAATAAGATCGACCTGCTGGATGAAAAAGCCCGTGAACAGGTTGATAAGCAGATGGATATCTATCGCCATATTGGATATCGCGTGTTGATGGTCTCCAGCCACGCTAAAAATGGTCTGGCAGAATTGGAAACGGCATTGACCGGACGCGTGAGCATTTTTGCTGGCCAGTCTGGCGTGGGTAAATCCAGTTTGCTGAATAACCTCTTAGGGCTGGATGTGGCGGGCGATGAAATTCTGACTAACGATGTTTCCGATGTCTCGGGGTTGGGTCAGCACACCACCACCGCCTCCCGTTTATACCATTTCCCGCACGGCGGCGACGTGATTGATTCCCCGGGCGTCCGCGAATTTGGTTTGTGGCATCTGGAACCGGAACAAATCACGCGTGGATTTGTCGAATTTCGTGAGTTTCTCGGTACTTGCCGTTTCCGCGACTGTAAGCACGACACCGATCCCGGCTGCGCCCTGCGCGAAGCGGTGAACAACGGGGTCATTGCCAGGTCGCGTTTCGTTAACTATCACCGAATTCTGGAGAGTATGGCGCAGGTAAAAACGCGTAAAAACTTTCCCGATAACGATATTTAACGTTTATACCCAATATAATTCGAGCTTCAGCAAGGCGGCAAGTGCATGAACCCTCAGGAGCTTACTGAAGTCAGTGACTGAGGTGAATGCACATAGCCAACGCACCTGCAATTCGAGGTATGAAGGGTATACCCAATATAATTCGAGCTTCAGGAAGGCGGCAAGTGCGTGAATCCTCAGGAGCTTACTGAAGTAAGTGACTGAGGTGAATGCACGTAGCCAACGCACCTGCAGCTCGAAGTATGAAGGGTGTACAACAGCACATTCGCCAACAGACCGGGGCGCTGCTACAATCCGCCCCCTTTTGTAAAACCAAGCGTAATAAAGCCAGGAGGCAACGGTGTTTGATCGTTTTAAACTCGGCCTGAATCATATTTTGCCCAAGAAAGGGCTTACCGAACTTGCCGGCTGGGGCGCCAGTCGCCGTGGTGGCTGGCTGACCAAAGCGGTCATCGACATTTTCGTCTGGTACTACAAAGTAGATATGGCGGAAGCCAGCAAGCCGCACACCGGTAGCTACCGCACCTTCAACGACTTTTTCGTTCGTCCCTTAAAAGAGGGCGCGCGTCCTGTCGATCCAAACGCGACGTTACTGGCGCTGCCAGCCGATGGCGCAGTGAGCCAGTTAGGCCGCATTGAAGGCGATCAAATTTTCCAGGCAAAAGGACACTACTACACGCTGCAAGCCCTGCTGGCGGGTAATGACGACCTGGCAGAAAAGTTTATCGATGGTGAGTTCATCACGACTTACCTCGCACCACGCGATTATCACCGTGTGCATATGCCGTGTAATGGCATTCTGCGTGAGATGATCTACGTGCCTGGCGATCTCTACTCTGTGAATCCGCTGACGGCACGTAACATCCCCAATCTGTTCGCCCGTAATGAGCGCGTGATCTGCGTATTTGATACCGATCACGGCCCCATGGTGCAGATTCTGGTCGGCGCCACCATCGTTGGTAGCATCGAAACCGTTTGGGCCGGCACCATTACGCCACCACGTGAAGGAGTTATTAAGCGCTGGCGCTATCCGGCTGCCGATCATGACGGCGCAGTCGTGTTGTTGAAAGGCCAGGAAATGGGCCGCTTCAAACTGGGCTCAACGGTCATTAACCTGTTCGCGCCAGGTCGCGTGAAACTGGCAGAGAGCCTGGAAGCTGAAAGCAAAACCCGCCTTGGTCAGCCGCTGGCCATCGCCTTGCCGCAGCCCGGCGATAGCGCCCCGCTCGCTGACTAACCGGAACCTCTCCCGTGCGTGTTTTCCTCTCCCTACTGCTGAGCCTGGTGCTCAGCAGTTTTGTATTTGCCGCTACCGTTCCGCCCGCCAATCAGCTGAAACAAGAGCTGGATGCGGCCAAATCCGCCAAAGCCACACCGACTCAAGCCGAGCAGGTGCAGGCGCTGGAAGCGGCAATTAATTTCCTGTCTGAGCGCGATGAGTCACAGGAGCGTGCCAAACAATATCAACAGGTGATTGATGATTTTCCGCGCCTGGCGCGTGAACTACGCCAGCAGATCGCCACGCTAACGGACGGCAGTAAAACGGTGCGTAGCAACATGAGCAGCGCCGAGCTGGATCAAGAGATCTTGCAAATCAGCAGCCAGTTGCTGGAGGAAGGTCGTCAGGCACAGCAGGAGCAGGATCGCGCTCGCGAGATCAGTGATTCGCTCTCGCAGCTGCCGCAGCAGCAAACCGATGCACGACGCGCAATGACCGAAAGCGATCGCCGTGTGCAAGGTTTTTCAGCCGCTGCCACACCGCTGGCACAGGCGCAGATTTATGCACGTCAGGCGGAGAATGCCGCCAATAAAGCGCGGGTTGACGAGTTAGAGCTGGCGCAGCTGTCAGCCAATAACCGCCAGGAACTGGCGCGCATGCGGGCTGAAGTGCATCAGCGCAAAGCCACCCAGCTTGATAACTATCTGCAGGATCTGCGTAATCAGCTTAACAACCAACGCCAACGCGAAGCGGAACTGGCGCTGGAGCGCACCGAGCAGTTGGCAGAAAACAGCGGGGATTTACCCGCATCCATCAGCGACCAGTTCCGCGTTAATCGCGAATTATCTGCTGACCTGAATGCACAAGCCCAGCGCATGGATCTGGTCGCCTCGCAGCAGCGCCTGGCCACCAATCAAACCTTGCAAGTACGCCAGGCACTCAGCACGCTGCGTGAGCAATCACAGTGGCTGGGCGCCTCTAATCTGCTCGGTGAAGCGTTGCGCGCCCAGGTTGCGCGGCTGCCAGATATGCCAAAATCGCAGCAAATTGACAGCGAAATGGGCCAGTTGCGCGTTCAGCGCCTGCACTATGAAGATTTGCTTGAGCGGCAGAAAGATCTGCGTAAAGAGAAACAGGATGACGGCACACCCTTTACCAGCGAGCAACGCCGCATCCTTGATGCACAGCTCAAAACGCAACGTGAACTGCTCAACTCACTGATCTCCGGCTGCGATACGCTGATTCTTGAAATCACCAAACTCAAAGTCTCCAATACGCAGCTTCAGGATGCGCTGGGGGAAGTGAGAGAAGCCACGCATCGCTATCTTTTCTGGACCGCCGATGTCAGCGCCATTGACCTAAAATACCCGATTGAGGTGGCGCGCGATTTAACACGTCTACTGTCGCTGGATACCTTAGGGCAACTTGGCAAAGCGATGGCCATGATGTTTACCAGTAAAGAAACGGTGATGCCAATCATCTGTGCCGTGTTACTGGTCGGCTTTAGTATCAGCTCTCGCCGTCATTACAATGACTTTATGGCGCGTTCTGCCATCCGCGTGGGTAAGGTGACGCAAGACCGCTTTAGCCTGACGTTACGCACGGTGTTCTGGTCAATCCTGGTTGCCGTGCCGGTACCGGTACTGTGGGCCGCGCTGGGCTTTGGTTTACAGCATGCATGGCCTTACCCATTTGCGGTGGCGATTGGTGATGGCATTACCGCCACCCTGCCCCTGCTGTGGGCCTTTATGATCAGTAAGGCTTTCGCCCGCCACGATGGGCTGTTTGTGGTGCATTTCCGCTGGCCACAAGCGCGTGTCGCACGAGCAATGCGCTACTACTCACTTACCGTTGGTTTGATCGTGCCGCTAATCATGCTGCTGATTGCCTTCGCCAATCTCGATGATCCGCAGTTCTCCGCGACGCTCGGCCGCCTGTGCTTTATCCTGATATGCGGTGCCTTGAGTATTGTCACGGTCAGCCTTAAACGCTCAGGTATTCCGCTTTATCTGGATAAAGAGGGCAACGGCGACAACTTCATCAACCGTATTTTATGGAACCTGATGATCGCCATTCCTCTGGTGGCGGCACTGGCTTCCTGCATAGGCTATCTGGCGACCGCGCAGGCGCTGCTGGCGCGTCTTGAAACCTCGGTGGGTATCTGGTTCTTCCTGCTGGTGATTTATCACATCATTCGCCGCTGGATGCTGATTCAGCGTCGCCGCATCGCCTTTGATCGTGCGCGTCAACGCCGTGCTGACATGCTGGCCAACCGCGCGCGCAGCGAAGAAGAGAAAGAGCAGCAGGCACCGGCTAACGCTGACACCATTGAGATAGATGAACCCAGTCTGGATTTGGATGAGATCAGCGCGCAGTCTCTGCGCCTGGTACGCTCGATCCTTACCTTGATTGCGCTGGTGTCCGTGATTGTGCTGTGGTCGGAAATCCACTCCGCCTTTAGCTTCCTCGACAACATTCCGCTGTGGGATGTGAGCACCACCATCCAAGGCGTGGAGAGCGTTCAGCCGATCACGCTAGGCTCCGTGTTGATTGCCATTTTGATATTCATCATCACGACGCAGCTGGTACGCAATATGCCCGCGCTGCTGGAGCTGGCGCTGTTACAGCATCTCAGCCTGACGCCTGGCACCGGATATGCTATAACCACGCTCACCAAGTATGCGCTGATGCTGATTGGCGGCTTGATTGGTTTCTCCATCATTGGCGTGGAGTGGGCGAAGCTGCAATGGTTGGTGGCGGCCTTAGGTCTGGGGTTAGGTTTTGGTATGCAGGAAATCTTCGCCAACTTTATCTCCGGCTTGATCATCCTGTTCGAAAAACCGATTCGTATTGGTGATACCGTGACGATTCGCGATTTGACCGGCAGCATTACCCGCATCAATACGCGCGCCACCACCATTACCGACTGGGATCGTAAAGAGATTATCGTGCCGAATAAGGCCTTCATCACGGAGCAGTTCGTCAACTGGTCGCTGTCTGACTCCGTAACGCGTGTGGTGCTGACCATTCCTGCTCCGGCCCACGTCAACAGTGATGAGGTCACCAACATCCTCAAGCAGGCCGCCGAGCGCTGTACCTACGTATTGGATATGCCCGCGCCAGATGTGTTCCTGGTTGACCTGCAGCAGGGTATTCAGCTGTTCGAACTGCGTGTGCACGCGGCCGAAATGGGGCACCGTATGCCGCTGCGTCATGAGTTGCACCAGCTGATTCTGCGCGGTTTTGAGGAGCATGGTATCGAGATGCCGTTCCCGCCGTTCCAGGTACGCATGGAGACGCTGGGGCGCAAAACGCCTGCCAGTAATGGCTCGCCCTCGAGCCAGACTTTCAAATCAGGTGGCTTATAAATGAAAACGCCCGGCAAGTGCCGGGCGTTGTTTTATCGAGTGAACGTCACTTCACGAATTCTACGCCTTGCGCGATATCTTTCTTCAACGTCTCCAGCATGCCATTAAGCGCCTGCTGTTCAAACGCACTTAAGGGTCCCAGTGGGCGACGCTCAACGATGCCGTTTTTGCCCAACAGCAGCGGCTGTGAGAAGAAGCGCGCGTACTCGCCGTCACCTTCAACATAGGCACACTCCACCACATTGGCTTCGCCCTGTAGGGCACGAATCAGCGAGAGACCAAAGCGCGCTGCCGCTTGACCCATCGACAAGGTTGCCGATCCACCACCCGCCTTGGCTTCGACCACTTCAGTACCGGCATTCTGGATGCGTTTGGTCAGGTCAGCCACTTCCTGCTCACTGAAGCTGATGCCTTTAACTTGCGACAGCAGTGGCAGAATGGTGACGCCAGAATGCCCCCCCACTACCGGCACTTCAATCTCGGTTGGCTGTTTACCTTTCAACGCAGCAACAAAAGTATTGGCGCGGATGATGTCGAGCGTCGACACGCCAAACAAACGGTTTTTGTCATAGACGCCGGCTTTTTTCAGCACTTCAGCGGCAATCGCCACGGTGGTGTTCACCGGGTTGGTGATCACGCCAATCAGCGCTTTCGGTGCGGTACTGGCCACCTGCTCGATCAGATTGCGGACGATCCCGGCGTTGACGTTAAACAAATCAGCGCGATCCATACCGGGTTTACGAGCCACGCCAGCAGAAATCAACACCACATCGGCACCGTGCAGCGCGGGGGTCGCATCTTCGCCACTGAACCCTTCTACTTTTACCGCAGTCGGAATATGGCTGAGATCCACCGCGACACCCGGCGTCACCGGAGCAATGTCGTAAAGTGAAAGAGAGGAACCTGCGGGTAATTGAGTTTTGAGCAGCAGTGCTAGCGCCTGGCCGATACCACCAGCTGCACCGAGAACGGCAACTTTCATCCTGAACTCCTTATTAAGGTGGGGCAGAGATATGCCGAAAATCCATCAGGTTACGAGTTTAATCAACTTCTCAGGCGATAGCGACACACCTGTCGCGCATTAACCTACGCCGCAATCGGCTCCCGAGACATCTCCACTTCAGAAGTCGCCTGAATGATACAATCGCAGCCAGAAAACTATGGACGGCAATGATCATCGATATTGTTGTTACCACTTCAATACTATAACAACATTGCAACCTTCGCTTTGCGCGTCACTCCGCGATTTTGGCGCAACACAAATCTCTGGTATGATGCCGCCCCCGCAGAATTATGCGGCGATTCTCTCATCACGCTTATTGCATAAAAATTCATCTAAATGCATAATAATTTATCTGCTGCAGGCCTGTTGCCTGCCGCACCCCTCTTTTATTGGTAGCTTATGCGAAATCCATCAAAACAAGACGACCTGATCAAAGCCTTCAAGGCCTTATTGAAGGAAGAGAAATTTAGTTCTCAAGGCGAGATCGTACAGGCGCTGCAGGAAGACGGCTTCGAAAATATCAATCAGTCAAAAGTTTCTCGTATGCTGACTAAGTTTGGCGCAGTGCGCACCCGCAATGCCAAAATGGAAATGGTGTATTGCCTGCCCGCTGAACTGGGCGTGCCGACCACTACCAGCCCGCTGAAGAATTTGGTGCTGGATATCGATTATAACGATGCGCTGGTGGTGATCCACACCAGCCCGGGTGCTGCGCAGCTGATAGCGCGTCTGCTGGATTCACTCGGCAAAGCGGAAGGGATCCTCGGCACTATCGCCGGTGATGACACCATCTTTATCACCCCGGCACGCGCTTTCTCCGTAAAGCAGTTGCATGACGCTGTGCTGGTTTTATTCGAACAAGAGTTATAAATCCCTACTGTAGACCGGCAGTTCACCTGCTGGTCATCCCCCTTTGTTTAATCCCTCTCCCGCCCCGCTTGTTACAAATCCTTTTGTAAATAATAAGTTAACCTTAGATCCTCGTGTTCTGTAGCCAGAGTAATATTGGTACGACCTTTTCCCCTGCTTAACCATATGCGCTATTTTACACTGCTTTACATATCGTGCTCAGCCGTTATAGCTTCTTAATGCGTACCAGCCAGCGGGATCAACCACGATCTTTCGCACAAAAAGATAATTTGATGCAGATCATTGTTTTTACGAATAAATAACCGTCAATGGTTAAGATCCAGGCGTTTTTTATAACTATGAGTTCTAAAAAAGCGTCATAAGGATAAAGAATAACAACCAAACATTATTAGCCAGATATTAATTTCATGAGTGATTAGATCTATACTTCTTTTCGTGATGCAAATCACACGAAAGAAAAAGATAAAAATAGACGACGAGGAAAAATATCATGAACGTTAAAACTACTATCGCAACCCTGAGCATTCTATCTGCCCTGTCATTTGGTGCTTTTGCAGCGGATTCTATCAATGCTCAACAAGCAGCTAACCTGCAACCCGCTGGCACCATTAGCGTAAGCGGCGTGGGTGGTTCTCCGATGGACATCCATGAGCAACTGAACGCTAAAGCCGATCAGGAAGGCGCAAAAGCCTACCGCGTGATCGAAGCGAATACTGGCGACAGCTATCACGCCACCGCTGAGCTTTACAAATAAGTTTGCTGAATCAAGACGCAGTGTGAACGGCGACCCGTTTGAGACGCATTTGCCTCTCAGGTTGCCAAACCAAATTTCAGGAGAGTGAATCATGAAAACCAAATTAGCTATCGCAGTTCTGGGTCTGGCTTCTGTTCTGTCTTTCGGTGCCAGTGCCGCCAGTCTGGTTTCTAACGAACAAGCTGAACAGCTGCAATCGTTAAACCAAACCATCAGTGTTAGCGGTGTTGACGGCGACCAGGCGAATGTTCGCCAGGAACTGTCACAAAAAGCCGATGCTCAGGGTGCCAGCCACTATCGCATCATTGAGAGCAACCGTGGTGACACCTACCACGTCACTGCTGAACTGTATAAATAAGTATTAATCGAACGTCAGGCGCCTTCGCGGCGCCAGACAATTGATCGACGACCCGCCACACCCACTTTTGCCGCAGGTTGTTGATTGCCACGAGGAGAAAAATTATGAAAATCAAAACAACCATCGCAGCCGCTAGCCTTCTTTCCCTGTTTGCCTTTGGTGCTTCTGCAGCACAACTGGTGACCGATGAGCAGGCGCAAAATCTGCAACCTACCGGCAGCACCGTGACCATCAGTGGTACAGGTGGATCACCTATGGATTACCGTGCCCAGCTTTCACAGAAAGCCGATGAGCAAGGTGCCAGCGCTTACAAAGTGATTGAAGCGAAAACCGGCGACAGCTATCACCTGACCGCTGAGCTGTATAAATAATTCCTCGTCAATTCTGACGAACCCTTTGGCCCCGCTCGCCGGGGCCCTTTTTAGTTGATCACGTCACATTAAAGCGGAGCTGGCCCTCCAGCTCCTCTTCTGCTTCATCGAACAACAGAATCAATGCGCCATATCGGCGTTTCTGCCCTTTTCCCAGATTCACGAATTCAATCTCCAGTGGCAATGGCATGTGCTCACCCATGATCGCATCCCAAAGATCGTCAAGATCGCTGACGGCACGATCGGCCAGCGCAAAGCGATCGCTGAACTGGCGATAGAAATGGGCTTGATCGACGATTTCGTCGAAATCGAAACGCTCGGTTCTCATTGTGTTGCCCTCTTCTAGGCAAGCCCGCCAAGGTGCAGCGCTTTCACCTCAAGGTACTCCTCCATCCCCAGTACGGACCCTTCACGACCTAATCCAGACGCTTTCACGCCGCCAAAGGGAGCCAGTTCGGTGGACACGGCACATTCGTTAATCCCAATCATCCCGGCTTCCAACGCCGCCGACACGCGAAATACCCGCTGCAGGTTTTGCGTATAGAAATAGGCTGCCAGTCCATAATCGGTATGATTGGCGCGTTGAATCACATCGGCTTCATCGTCGAAACGGAAACAGGCCGCCACCGGGCCAAACGTCTCTTCCTGTGCCAGCTTCATGCCTTCGTGAGCATCGCCTATCACCGTGGGCTGCCAGAAATTACCGCCCAGAGGATGGCGCTCGCCTCCGGTGAGTAAGGTGCCGCCTTTGCTCAGTGCATCTTTGACATGCTCTTCCACTTTTTCCAGCGCCGACGGTTCAATCAGCGGCCCGACAATGACGCCCTCTTCTGTACCGATGCCGACTTTGAGTTGGCTTACCGCAGCAGCCAGTTGATTGACGAAACGATCGTAGATGGCATTGTGCACATAGAAGCGATTCACGCTGACGCATACCTGGCCCGCATTACGGAATTTATTCGCTATCGCGCCCTGCACAGCGGCATCAATATCCGCATCTTCAAACACGATGTAAGGCGCATTGCCTCCCAGCTCCATGGAAACTTTTTTCATGGTTTCAGCCGCATTGCGCATCAAGGTTTTGCCGACCGCGGTTGATCCGGTGAAGGAGATTTTGCGCACCGCTTTGCTCGCCATTATCGCGTCGCTGATGGCGTGGGTATCACCCGCCACGGCATTCAACACACCATCGGGCACTCCCGCTTGTTGTGCCAGCGCCAGTAAGGCAAACGCACACAGCGGCGTGTTATTGGCAGGTTTAATAATGCCGGTGCATCCGGCGGCCAGCGCCGGGCCAAGCTTGCGTGTTAGCATCGCCATGGGGAAGTTCCACGGCGTGATAGCCGCAACCACGCCAATTGGCTCACGGGTGGCCAGAATGCGTGAACCCGGTTTTGCCGGAGGGATGATTTCACCGTTGGCGCGCTTGGCCTGCTCAGCAAACCATTGAATGAAACTGGCGGCGTACTCGACTTCGCCTTCTGCTTCTTTTAAGGGTTTGCCTTGTTCGGCGGTCATCAACTGCCCGAGCCAGCTTTTGTTCTCAATCATCAGCTGATACCAGCGATTCAGAATTTCTGCGCGTTGTTTCGCGGTTTTGTCACGCCAGGCCGGGAAAGCCTGTTCGGCGGCGGCAATCGCCTGTTCGGTTTCACGCTTACCGGCCTTAGCCACTTTAGCCAGCACTTCACCCGTGGCCGGGTTGGTGACGTCAAAGGTGGTACTGCCGCTGTGCCATTGACCCGCCACAAAGTAGCCGGTTTTGAAGAGCGGATGTGATTGCAGAGAAGTGGACATCGTTATGCTCCTGTCAGTATGTATCCTGTCAGAAAAGTATAGATGCCAAAATCATCGGGTTTTGTGTCAACGTGGGATCAAAAAGGCCGCTGCGGGTGGCAGCGGCCTTATTCAGATTTGGATGAGGGTGTTCTGATACTTCTCCAGCATCAGCGACAGGCGCTTCACCGGTTCGGTCACACTCTCAGGTGCCGCGTAGTGCTGAAGTTTTTCCTGATAGACCTCCAGCTCCTTCAATAACCGCTCAAAGTAGTGACGGCGTTTATCATCGCTGCTCGCCGAGATCACCCGATCGGCGGTGTAACGTAGTTGACGATGGTAGGCCGAAAGCTCCGGATTGATCGGCACTTCGGCATTACGCAGACGTTGGTGGCCAATAATCAGCGTGAGTGCAATGCGGTATTTATCGATATCACCCGGAAACAGGTTAAGCAGCAGGAATAGCTGTTGATACAACGCAGGGAGATGGTTTTCCCGGCGACGCGCCTGATTGGTGGTCAACGCCGCGACGGCAGCGTACATAAAGCGGTTGAGCAGCTTACGGCCGGTACGCGCTTTAGACTTATCGCGGATCAGTAGAATCACCATCATCGCCAGGAAGCTGCCAATCCACTGGCCCAAAGCATTATCAAGAAATACGTTGAACTCAAACTTCATCGGGTTATCGAGCACCAGCACGTTGATAGTGCCAATCAGCGCACCCAGCGTTCCGATCTGCCGCCGCTGCACAAAAATACCGCCGATAAAGCCTAATGCGCCGATCGCGATACACAATAGCAACGCACTTTGCTGCGTCGCAGGCAAGACATAAACGAAGTAGAGCAAGCCGAGTGGAATGGCAAAAGCCATGCCGTAGAAGAAGTCTTTTGCCATCATCAGCGGATTCGGCATTCGCATCGCCAACGCCGTGATCACCGCCAGCATCACCATGCAACCGCTGCCGGACGTCCAGCCGGTATACAGCCAGAACAGTGAGCCGAGCGCAGTGGCAACAAAAGTACGCACGCCATTGATCATCGCGTGGTGGGTTTCGGCAGAACGTGCCTGAATCACCACCTCACGCTGCAAAATACTCTCTTCCAGCGTGGTGATACGACCATTGCTGCGAATACCGTTGATCAGCAGCAGATATTCGGTGGCAGCACCGACCCAGCTTGCGACCGTCATCGGCACCGTTTTGCTGGTGAGGCCAATCAAGCGTCGCATCACCTTCATACGTTTGTGCACATCGTTTACTGTGCTGACCTCTTTCTCAATCAGCAGACGATACTGAGGCGGGACGTACTCAGGACGTGAATTCTGAATCAGGAAGGTTTCTGCTGCCTGGGTAATCAACGTCAATGACAGCGTATTCAGCATCTGCAAGCGGCGGCTGGTGTTCTTCCAGCGCGAGGATTCCATCAGCAGCTGGCTGCGCATGCCGTTAAGTGCCGTGGTGCGACGCACCAGCGCGCTCCAGGCTTTATCGACTTCCTCTTTATCACCGTGCGCGACGCATAGTTGCAGCAGTTTGTAGTGGGCCACCAGCAGCGCATCCACTTCCGCATCAATCACTTTCTTGATCGAACGCGGCGAGAACAGCATATCAGCAAGAATCGCACACAAAATGCCGAGGACGATTTCGCTACAGCGCTCGACAGCAAACTGCGGTGCCAGCGTTAAGGCACCACTGGCATCGGCGGTGATGACGATGATCAGCGCGGTGTATCCGGCCAGACCCAGCGCGTAGGAGTTTTCGACTTTGATTAAAGATGAAAGCCAGACACACATGCCCGCCCATAAACAGCACAGCAGCAGCATCACCACCGGTGCCCGGATGGTGGCAATCATGATGGTGAGTGCGGCGATGCTGCCGATAAACGTACCAATGATGCGCAAGATGCCGCGATAGCGCAGTGCGCCAGAATAGGGATCGCCCCCTGCAGCAAAGGCGGTACCACCGGCCACAATGCCGGCGGTCATGACCGCCCAACGCGGCGTTTCCAGATTAAAGTGAAAGCCAATCATCAGCGCGGCAACCAGCGCGAACGTCAGCTTCACCGGGAAACGCAAAAACTCAATCATAACAGCCTCGTTTAACCAAACTCGCGCAGGCGGTTAAAGAACTGCGCCATCGGTGAGACTTTGGTTTGACGATCTTTATCCCCGGTGATCACCACGGTTGCCGTGGTTCCTGCTGGGAAGCGGTTACCTGGTTGATCATCCAGACGAATACGCACCGGCACACGCTGCGCCAGACGTACCCACTCGAGGTTGGAGTCGATGGTGGCCATGCCTTTGCTGTCAACGCTGCTGCTGCTGTTGGTCACACCGGCGGCGATGCTGTCGACAGTGCCACGTAGTACGGTATTGCTACCCAGCGGGGTAATTTCTGCACGGAAGCCCGGACGTACACCATCCAGCTTGGTCTCTTCCATATAGGCCAGCACGTAGAATGAATGCTGTTGTACCAACGCCACGGCCACAGAACCACGTGTGATGAACTCACCCTGATAGACGTTAAGGTTAGTGACCCAGCCGTCAGACGGTGCCTTGATCGTGGTGCGATCGAGGTCAATCACCGCTAAATCGCGCGTGGCAATAGACTTAGCCAACTGATGTTCGCTGGTTTGTAGATCGTTGTTCGCCTGATCGATAGCCTCGCGTGACATCGCGCTAGTGCCAAGCTGGTTTCGACGCGCCGCTTCACGACGTTTTTCGTTGACCAATGCCTGGTAATATTCGACATCGGCCTGGGCCTCATCCAGCGCTTTTTGGTAGCGTGGACGATCGACCACAAACAGGGTGTCGCCTTTTTTAACCAGTTGGTTGTCGTGGACCGGCACATCAGTGATCAGACCCGTCACATCCGGGGAGATCGCCACTACGTCGGCGGAGAATTTGGCGTCACGCGTCCAGGGCGACTCGGTGTAGAACACCCAGGCGCGGAAGATGATCACGATAGCGATGATGACCAGCAGGATCGTAATCGCGTAACGCGCGATTTTTCTTATTAGCGCTTTCACTTAAAAAACCTCAGACGAATAAACGGGATACAAGGTAAAACACACAGCAATACAGCGCTGTGTTAAAAAGTGCCGGATGCCACACCAGATCGTAAATTCCGCTGGGCGTCAGCACGCGTTTCACCAGCCAGAACAGCGCCAGCGAAACCAGTAGTTCGATGAAGATGGGCGGAAAAGACAGCCCGAATACGACAAATACCGGAAGCACACTCATTTCGGATCCTTAGTTCGACCTTGCCGGATCGCACCGATACCTGCCCTCATGCCACGGAGCACGTTGGGTTGATTATCAGGGGATGATTGGGAGACTGATGGCAACATTCAGGCCGCGTTGAGCTAATGATAGCGTATCATCGAGTAAACACAGCCGTGTTAAGGTGCGGTGAACAGACCCAGCGTGCGTATAGTAACGCGCTTGACTATACGTTTTCTACATATTGTGAGCTAAATCACTTTTTAGCCAGAGTAAACAATGGAACGACTTAAAGGCATGTCCATCTTCGCCAAAGTGGTTGAATTAGGTTCATTTACCGCCGCGGCTCGTCAGCTCCATCTCAGCGTTTCGTCAATCAGCCAGATTGTCGCCAAACTGGAAGATGAACTGCAGGTCAAATTACTCAATCGCAGCACCCGCAGCATTGGCCTGACCGAAGCGGGCAAGATCTACTATCAGGGCTGCCGCCGCATGCTGGCTGAGGCGTCTCAGGTACATGAACAGCTGTATGCCTTTAATAATACGCCGATTGGCATCCTGCGCATCGGTTGTTCATCCACCATGGCGCAAAATGTCCTGTCCGCCATGACCAGCGAGATGTTACACGAATATCCGGGGTTGAGTGTGAATTTAGTGACGGGTATTCCAGCACCTGACTTAATCGCCAACGGGCTGGATATTGTGGTGCGCGTGGGCGCGCTGCAGGACTCGAACTTGTTTTCACGCCGCCTGGGTGCCATGCCGATGGTGGTATGCGCGGCGAAAAGTTATCTGGCACAAAACGGCACGCCGGACAAACCGGGTGAGATTGATAACTTTTCATGGCTGGAGTACAGCGTGCGTCCGGACAACACCTTTGAGTTAGTGGCACCGGAAGGGCTGGTAACCAAACTCACCCCGCAAGGGCGCTTTGTGACCAATGATTCGCAAACGCTGATTCGCTGGCTGAAAGCCGGCTGCGGCCTCGCTTACGTGCCACTGATGTGGGTGATTGATGAAATTAACGCGGGCGAGATCGATATTCTGTTCCCGCAATACCATTCCGAACCCCGTCCGGTGTATGCGCTGTATACCGAAAAGGACAAAATGCCGCTAAAGGTGCAGGTGTGTATTGATTATCTGACCGAGTATTTTAAGCAGGTGGCAAGGCAGTATCAGCAGCATAGAAAAAGCTGACGGTTCTGGTCGCCATGAATGGCGACCCTACAATGTACCGTGCCCTAATTCGTAGGGTGCGCATTAATGCGCACCTGGAACATGATTAAGCGCACCAGGATTATTACGCCGTACCACCCACGGTGATTTTATCCAGCTTCAGCGTTGGCTGGCCCACGCCCACAGGCACGCTTTGCCCTTCTTTACCGCACACGCCTACGCCCTTATCCAGCGCCAGATCATTACCCACCATTGAAATCTGCTGCATCGCTTCAATGCCGGAGCCGATCAGCGTGGCACCTTTCACCGGTTTGGTCACTTTGCCGTTCTCAATCAGATAGGCTTCTGACGTGGAGAACACAAATTTGCCCGAGGTAATATCCACCTGACCACCGCCAAAGTTCGGGGCGTACAAGCCGTACTCCACGCTCTCGATAATATCCTGCGGCGTGGATTTGCCTGCCAACATGTAGGTGTTGGTCATACGCGGCATCGGCAGATGAGCATAGGATTCGCGGCGACCGTTTCCGGTTGGCGGCACACCCATCAGGCGCGCATTCAGTTTGTCCTGCATGTAGCCTTTCAGAATGCCATTCTCGATCAGCACGTTGTATTGACCCGGCACACCTTCATCATCCACAGCCAGGGAGCCGCGCAGCCCTTCGATGGTGCCATCATCCACCACGGTGCACAGCTCAGACGCGACCAGTTGCCCCATCTTGCCGCTGAACACGGAGGTTTCACGGCGGTTGAAATCGCCTTCCAGCCCATGTCCCACCGCTTCGTGCAACAGAACACCCGGCCAGCCCGCACCCAACACCACTGGCAGGGTGCCAGCCGGCGCGGCAACCGCAGACAGGTTAACCAACGCTAAGCGCACCGCTTCACGTGCCCAGGCATCAGCGCGCACATCGCCACTTTCATCGGCGAGGAAGAATTCATAACCGGTACGCGCGCCGCCGCCACTTGAGCCGCGTTCGCGTTTGCCCTGGTCTTCCACTTGCACGCTGATCGATAAACGTACCAGCGGGCGAATATCCGCCGCCAGCGTGCCATCTGTTGCGGCCACCAGCACCTGCTCATAGACACCGCTCAGGCTGGCATTCACTTCCTGCACACGCGGATCGGTGGCACGGGCCACTTTATCGACACGGTGCAGCAAGGCGATCTTGTCTTCGCGCGTTAAGCTGTCCAGCGGATTGATCGGTGCATACAAAGAACGATTCACCACAGCAGAGAGCGTGTGCGCTTTGCCGTTGCCCTGTTCCCGCACGATGCTGCGCGCGGCTTCTGACGACTGACGCAACGCGTTCAGCGTGATTTGGTCAGCGTAGGCGAATCCGGTTTTTTCACCGCTCACCGCACGCACGCCCACACCCTGATCGATATGATAAGAGCCATCTTTGATGATTTTGTCTTCCAGCACCCAGGACTCATGGAAGCTGGACTGGAAATAGAGATCGGCATAATCCAGACGACGTTCTGAAAGCTGCCCTAACAGGGAATAAAGGTCCTGCTGATTAATGCCGTTAGCAGCTAGTAACTGCTCACTTACCAGATTCAGAGTCATCGTTTCTCACTCATTATGTGCTCGGATAGTCATAGCCTGCGGCAATTCCCCGATGGCGTCAAATTCACTTCTTGTCATCTTCGCGCGGTTTACGCAGCACTTCATTGATTTCCGGTTTATCCAGCGGCCCGCTGATGTGATATCGCAGCAGCGAAATCTTATTCCACAACGGCCCCAATACCTTGCTGGCAGCAAACACCGCCGCACCTATCACCGGGTTGACCACAAACGCAGTCGCCACGCCAACAGAAGCAGAGATTTCCGGTGCGACCACCGCTTCCATATCAATCTGACGTTTCACCAAATCGATTTTGCCCTGCATCGCGATATCCGCTTCCAGGCCATCCACCAGCAGGTTATCCGTTCGCATAACGCCGTTTTCAATCCACGCCGTGCCGTTAATCGAGTCGAAGTAGAAACCTTCGCTGAAGGTGTCACTGAAATCAAAACGCAATTTGCGCAGCAAGGCATCGAAACTGAACAGGCGCAGCAGTTGACCGGCTCGCCCGGTGTTCACATCGGCAATCTGACCTTTACCAAAGTGCGTTTTCAGCGTGCCACTTAACGTCTCTTCCGATGGCTGCCACGGCGCGGAGCGCCAGTGCAGGTCATAATCCAGTTTGAAAGGGGCATCCCGTAGCGGGGTGTTCATACCAAACCAGTTGGTCGCGTCATTGATGCTCTTGCCACTCAGTGTGCCTTTCAGTGAGGTACGCTGGTCGCCCGGTTTGTTAACCCATTCACCGTTGATCAACAACTTCGAACTGCCGGTATCCACGCTGCCGTTAGTGAGTGCTAACGTATCTCCCTGCGGCTGCAATCTGGCCTGCATATGGCCAAACTTCTGGCCTCGCAGCCAGCACTCGTCGCAGTTCAGTTGCATGGCGGGCCAGTTGCTGAAGTTAACACTGTTGCTGCTGCCAAACGGGGAAGCGGTGCTGCTTTTTTCGCTCGCCCATTCGGGATTGTAGTAGAGATAGCTGAGATCAATTTGCCACGGCGCGTGCTGTGCCGTCGTCACGCTGCCGCGCGCCTCACGGCTTTCCAGCTGCAACTGCGTGTTGCCGCCAGGGCCTTGCGTCACGGTGGCGTTAACGTCGTGCCACTGCTGCCCACCCAGTGTTAACGCCGGTGTTCGCAGAATGACGTCTCCCGGCAGCAGCGCGCCGCCGACTTCGGTTTCACCCTGCGCATTACGGGAGTTACCTGAACCTGCCAGTAAGCCCATCCAGGCTTCACCATCCATCGCCGGCAGATTCAGCTCCATACCGCGGTTTTCAGGCAGTTTAGGCGTGCTTTTCGCGTCGTTGAGCCAGATGCCGCGATCGACGCGCAACTGCGGTTCCAGAATCCAGCGGCTGTTAAAGCGATGATGCTCACGCACGCTGCCGCTTAAGGTGAAACCGTGGAGATCGCCTGTCGCGTTAATTGCAATCGGCATCGCTTCACCAGCCTGCTTATCAAGTGGTGCAGGTAAGTGGCTACTTACTGTTTTGCCATCGCCTTTCAAATCAACCTTGTAAGTCGCGCCACCTTTGTGTGGCAAGGTGATATCCACATTCCCCTGCCAGGGCAAACTGCCGCTCAGCTGACTGCTGACATTTTGCGGCAGCACTTTCAGTTTGGCGGGCTGCCAGTCTCCCAGCAGCTTGACGTTCACGCCGAAGTCATTCGGGTTTTCCGTGGTGGTAAAGCTGACTTCGGTGGGTTGGCCGAACCAGTTGGCCTGCATCTCTTCACTTTCCAGGTTACCGTTGTTGTAACGGAAGCGCCCGCTGAGATTGTTTAGCGTGGTATTTAACGGTTTGATATGCAGGCTATTGTTATTCAGCACCACGTTGCCACTGGCATGCACCAGCTCACCATCCAACGGAATGTCGAGGTTGAGCGAACCGCGTACGTTGCCGCCAATTTGTAGCTGCTGCAGCGCTGCACCTAACGTAGGCTTCAGCGGTGTCTGTTCAAAGTAATCGGCGATCTGCTGGCCACCACCGCTCAGGTCACCATCAATGATCAGCTTCTCTTTGAGGTAATCAGGGATCACCGCGCTGACGTTGCGCGCATCAACCTCGCCCAGCCTGGTTTTCTCCGCCTTCATCCACAGCCCATTGTTGAGGAAGTCGAGATTGATATCGAGGTTCTGCAGCGCTGGCCAGCCGGGCTGGAACTGGAAGGTGGAATTCTTTAATGGAACCCAGACCTCAAACATGCCGTCGTTGTGTTTGAACGGGAACAAGTGCGGATCGCCCGCAAACAGCAAGGTGGCATTATCCACCTGCCCGCCTTTGATCGACTCGCTGAGGTAATGGGTTAAATCATGCCCCATCAGCGGTTCCGGGAAGTAGCGCCAGGCATCGCCTGCATCGGTGACGCGAATCCCAGCCAGAATATCGAGCCGTGGAGATTTACCGAGGTTCTGCTGATAGCGGAAATCACCGCGCGCCCACAGCGAACGCGCTTGCACGTCGAGGTTCTGCCCATCCAGCGTCAGGCCATTAGCATCACGCAACCAGTTCAGCTTGCCGGTGATTTGCTTTATCTGCAGCGGTGCCTGGAACATATCGCCGTACGGCACTTCGGCCTGCCCCATCGCCACATCCAGTTGGCCATTGTTCAGGCTGCCGCTGGCCGTGCCGCTCAGGTTACTGATGCCAGGCAAGAGTTCCCAATGCTGCCACGCCAAATCGCGCCATTTGGCCTGCAGGCGAGTGTTTTCGGGTTGATTGAGCGGGATATCCAGCGCCAGCGCATCAAGGTAGCCGCGCGGTTGCAACGCCCGCCAGTTGTCGAGCAACGCCGGTGATAAGGGTTTGAACAGCGGCACCAGCGGGGCTAAACGTTGCAGATCAAGCTGGGTGGCACGCACGCGCACTTCAGGGGAACTGTTGGCCCCAAGCATTTGTGGATCTTCTGGCTTCCACAGAATCGCGAAGTGGCCTGGCGCCCAGGCAATGCCGTCGGTGCTGAGACGGGTTTGCGGGACCGACAGGCTCCAGCCATTTTGGAAACGCGACAAATGGGCGGTTAAACCATCCACCTGCAGTTGATGATCACCCTGCTCACCGCGCCAGCGTGCACCGCCTTTGCTCAGCAGTAAATCACCGGCATATACGTCGCCGTCACGCAGATTCACCCAGGCTGCCAGGCTGAAACGCGCACTCTCCAGGCTGGTATTGTCTCGTAACCAGGGGCCAATCCACGGACGGACATCCACGTCATCCGCTTGCATCCAGATACGGCCATCGTTAAGCAAGCCATCGGTGTCATTCAGATCGAGCCGCACTTGCACTACGCCATGTTGGCCGGTGAAGCTGGAGAGACTGACTTCGCCTTCCGCACGGTGGCGCGTACTTTCGTTGAGCCAGGTCAGGCGCGGGATAGCCAGTTCAGCATGTTGACCTGAGGGTGTGAGAAAACGGATGCTGCTGTCGCGCAGATCAAAGTGGTCAAACTGGCGCAGAAAGAGTTCATTGATTTGCGTCGGTTTGAAACTGTTGCGTTGTTGATCATTGGTGAGCAATGGACGGTTGAGATCCGCCCGTAATTGCCAGAAAGTGAGATCGCGGAACTGCCAGCGCCAGTGCAGCAGAGATTGCCAGATGTTTAACGCCAGGTTCACGCGGCCAATGGTGAGTTTGCCATCATCCGGCATCATCACGTTGAGATCGCGCACCTGCAAGGTGGGACCAAAGTTCTCCCATTTACCCTGCAGTTCGCTGGCGTCCACCGTCACGCCGCTGACGCGTGAAATCGTCTGCAGTATGTCGCTGCGATAGCTATTGAGATGCGGCATCACGAGGCGCAACCCGCTGACCAGCAGCGCCACAATAACGATGATTGCGGCGAGCAGCAGTAACAATATCCTCGGCAACCGCCTCACACACCTCTCCTTGCTTTCCGTTGAATAACGGCGTTCAACCTCACGACTTACATCATCACGACGTCAAACTGCTCCTGTGTATAGAGCGGCTCAACATGGACTTTAACCTGCTTGCCAACAAAGATTTCTACTTCAGCCAGCGCATGGGACTCTTCACTTTTCAGCGCTTCGCCCACCGCCGGGGAAACGTACACCAGGAAGCGGTCGGAGTCGTAGGCGTGATGCACGCGTACAATTTCACGCATGATCTCATAACACACGGTCTCAACCGTTTTCAGCGTGCCACGCCCTTTGCACACCGGGCAATCCGCACAGAGTACATGCTCAATACTTTCACGCGTGCGCTTACGGGTCATTTCCACCAAGCCCAGCGCTGAAAAGCCGTTAATACCGGTTTTCACCCGATCTTTGCTCAGCGCACTTTCCAGCGAATGCAGCACGCGACGGCGGTGATCATCATTACTCATATCAATGAAATCAATGATGATGATGCCGCCCAGGTTGCGCAGTCGCAGCTGGCGGGCAATCGCCTGTGTGGCTTCAATGTTGGTGTTGAAGATGGTTTCGTCAAGATTACGGTGCCCCACAAAAGCACCGGTGTTGATATCCACCGTGGTCATAGCTTCGGTTTGATCGATGATCAAATAGCCACCCGACTTCAACTCCACCTTACGCTCTAACGAGCGCTGAATTTCATTCTCGACATCATACAGATCAAAGATCGGTTGTTTGCCGCTGTACAGCTCCAGCTTGCTGGCCATTTCCGGGATATATTCGCCGGTAAACTCCACCAACAGATCGCAAGTCAGACGGGAATCAACGCGAATGCGATCAAGAGCCGCGCCAGCAAAATCACGCAGCACTCGCTGCGCTAAGGCTAACTCACCGTACAGCAAGCAGCGCGTCTGGTTGCGCTTCTTGCGCTCGCTGACTTTGGTCCATAGTCGTTTGAGGAATGCGGCATCCTGTGCCAGATCTTCCTCGCAAATGCCTTCCGCTGCAGTGCGAATAATAAAACCGCCCAAATCATCGCAGTAAGCCGACACCACCGCTTTCAGGCGATCGCGCTCGGCTTCACTTTCAATACGTTGCGAAACGCCGACGTGTGAGGCACCCGGCATAAACACCAGGTAGCGTGAGGGCAGCGTAATATCGGTGGTGAGGCGCGCGCCTTTGGTGCCGAGCGGATCTTTCACCACTTGCACCACTAAATCCTGCCCGGGACGCACCAGTTCGCTGATGTCACGCACCACGAAGTTTTTCTTTTCATCACCCGCTACGCACTCGGTATGCGGCATGATATCGGAAGCATGCAGGAAGGCGGCTTTATCCATGCCGATATCGACAAAGGCAGCCTGCATGCCCGGTAAGACGCGGCTGATGCGTCCTTTATAGATGTTACCCACAATACCGCGCCGCGCTTCACGCTCAATGTGGATCTCTTGCAAAATGCCGCCATCAATATAGGCGACACGGGTTTCAGAAGGTGTAACGTTTACCAGCAGTTCAGCCGTCATCTTGTCCCCTTAACGCACGCAGCGACTGAAAGTGGCTCAGCAGCTCATTGGTCTCAACCAGCGGTAATCCCACTACGGCGTGATAGCTTCCATTAATCTTGCGGACAAAATTGCCGCCCAGACCCTGTATTCCGTACGCGCCGGCTTTATCCATCGGCTCGCCGCTGGCGATATAGTGCGAAATTTCCGCTGCGGTGATATTGCGAAATGTCACGTCAGTGGTCACAAGGCAATCCAGTTCACGCTGCGCATCCGCTAATACTATGGCGGTCATCACCTGATGCGTTTGCCCAGAGAGTTTACTCAGCATTTCAGCCGCGTGCTCAGCATCGCGTGGTTTTTCCAGCACTTCGCTGTTGAGCACCACGATAGTATCTGCACCTAACACCGGTAAATCCTGCGGTGCCACCGCCACTCCTGCTCGCGCTTTGTCCGAAGCCAGACGCCTCACATAGGCTTCTGCGGCTTCATCAGGCTGGCGCTGCTCTTCAACCTGCGTGATAAGGCGTTCAAACTGCAGGCCAAGTTGCGTGAGCAGTTCACGGCGACGCGGTGAACCGGAGGCGAGGTACAGGGTTATCATAGTCTTCCTTACTGAACAGCGAACTGACGGCGAATCTTTCTCATTAATAAGAATAGCCAAGGCCATAGAATGCCGTCGACCACACTGCTCCAGAAGATTTCCGGGCGGAATGAGACGTTGATCACCAAAAATTCAGCCCAGAAAACAATCACATCCACCGCAAGCGACAGCACCATAACCATTAATGCTTGCTGCCACAACGCCAGATTTCGGAATAGCTGAAATTTGAAGGCCACCAAATACGCGATGATGCTAAAAGCCAGCGCACGCACGCCCAGCGTAGAACCCGCCACCAGATCCATCACGGCACCTAAAAAGAAGCCAGTTCCGACATTCACCCGGTGCGGTAAGGCCAGAACCCAGTAAATCAGGATCAACAAAAGCCATGAAGGCCGGAACATGTAAATTTGTTCCGGCCAAGGCATGATTTGCAGAATGAGGGCAATCAGGAAGGACAGCCAGATAACCCATCGGCCCTGGCTGCGATATCGACTCAAGGCTGGCCTCCGCGTGTGTTCGCAGGAATCCCTTGCGAACGACTGCCATTAGCGGGTGCCGGCGGCCCCATTTGTTGCGTCGGTTGCATCATGTCCGGTGCCGGAGGGCCCATTTCACCGGCTGGCGGTAGAACCTGTGGCATCATCTGCATCAGACGTTCATTAGCCACACGATGCACTTCGTCCGGTGCCATTGGCATGTCACCGTTCTTATCCGAGCCCCATAACAGCAGCAGGTAACGCAGACGTTGCAGACCAGCGGTTGGGTGTGCCTGAATCACGGTGTAAGCGCGTTGGGTATCCACTTTCACGGACGAGACCACGCCAACCGGATAACCTTCCGGGAAACGACCACCGAGACCGGATGTCACCAGCACATCGCCCACACGAATATCCGTGTTACCCGGCAGATGCTCCAGCTGCAGATCTTCGCTACAACCGTTACCGGCCGCAATGACGCGAATATCGTTACGTAATACCTGAATCGGCAATGCGTGCGAGGCATCGCAAATCAGCAGAACGCGGCTGGTTACCTGGCCAACAGCCACCACCTGACCGACCACACCTTTATCGCTGATCACCGGCTGGCCTTCGTAAACACCGTTTACGCTGCCTTTATCGATGACCACCTGATCGGTGTAAGGATCGGTACCCGTGGAGATCACCTGGGTCACCATTTTATGCTCATCCTGACGCAGCGGCGAGCCGAGCAGTTCACGCAGACGTGCGTTTTCCTGCTTGTATTGCCCCAGCATCAGCAGGTCACTGTTTTTCAGGAAGAGCTCGCGGCGCAACGCTTTATTTTCCAGTTCGAGCTGCTGGCGTGAGGCCAGCGTTTCCGATACGCCGTCCAGAAGCTGTCGCGGGCCATTGGCCAGAAAATAAAATGGACTCACCGACGTGTCCAGGTAGTTGCGGATCTGGGAAAAGGAGCTCACGCGACTGTCGGCAATAATAATCGCGATAGCCACAATGACTGCCAGAAAGAGGCGCAACTGCAGGGATGGCCCCCTGCTAAAAATCGGCTTCATAAAATCTGCGTGTTCCTCGACATCAGGGAAGAAGCGTTAGTCACATGACCAACGCCTCCAGGGCTGGACGCATCACGCCGTCGTGCGCAGCGTCGATTAGCGCGACTCCCTGCGCAATTTGACCACGGTCTCAGCCGATGAGGAATTACTCCTCGCTGAACAAATCGCCGCCATGCATGTCGATCATTTCCAACGCTTTACCACCGCCACGCGCGACGCAGGTCAGCGGATCTTCTGCTACGACAACCGGAATACCGGTCTCTTCCATCAGCAGGCGATCGAGATTACGCAGCAACGCGCCACCACCGGTCAGCACCATACCGCGCTCGGAGATGTCGGAAGCCAGTTCCGGCGGGCACTGCTCCAGCGCCACCATCACTGCACTGACAATACCGGTCAACGGTTCTTGCAGCGCTTCAAGGATCTCATTGGAGTTAAGTGTAAAGCCACGTGGTACACCTTCTGCCAGGTTACGGCCACGCACTTCAATTTCGTGTACTTCATCACCCGGATAAGCAGAACCAATCCCGTGTTTAATGCGTTCCGCAGTGGCTTCACCAATCAGTGAACCGTAATTGCGGCGTACGTAATTAATGATAGCTTCATCGAAGCGGTCACCACCAATACGTACAGATGAAGAGTAGACCACGCCGTTCAATGAGATCACGGCGACTTCAGTGGTACCACCACCGATATCCACCACCATTGAACCCGTTGCTTCTGATACCGGCAAACCAGCACCAATTGCAGCAGCCATTGGCTCTTCAATCAGGAAGACTTCACGTGCGCCTGCACCCTGTGCAGATTCACGAATCGCACGGCGCTCAACTTGAGTGGCGCCTACTGGCACACAGACCAGCACGCGTGGGCTTGGACGCATGAAGCTGTTACTGTGCACTTGTTTGATAAAGTGCTGCAGCATTTTCTCGGTCACGAAGAAGTCGGCAATCACACCGTCTTTCATTGGACGGATAGCCGCGATGTTGCCAGGCGTACGGCCAAGCATCTGCTTCGCGTCATGGCCTACTGCCGCTACGCTCTTTGGAGAGCCAGCACGGTCCTGACGGATAGCAACTACGGAAGGCTCGTTCAGCACGATGCCCTGTCCTTTTACGTAAATCAGGGTATTCGCGGTACCCAGGTCAATGGACAAGTCATTGGAAAACATGCCACGAAATTTTTTAAACATACTAAGGGATAATCCTGCAAGCTGGGGGCGGAAAATAAAATCCGCCTACTTTACCAACCACGCGAAGCCGCCACAAGGCGCAAAAACGTTCTGCTCCGGTGAAAAAACACGCTGAATAATTTTTTGGGCCGATTCGCTTATCCCTGGCCGCCGTTAAATAGCGCTAAGTCGCCCTATCAAACGCCAATTTCCCCACCTGTTGCGGGCAAATTTCGACATAAAATCTAACATTTCCAGCCAGCAGAATTCTGCGGACTGAAATGAATAAGGCAGAAAAAACGCTGTTAGTGCGTCATCACGCGCCGAAGCACTAAATTCGATAACGTTGTGAGTGTTTTTTCACATTACTGTTTACCGGTAAGGAAGGCGCAAAGAAGTCACCCTGCCCACCTGAAACCCCTAATCCTGCCAGCGTTTGCCACTCGGCGCGGGTACGTACCCCGGCAGCAAACACTTGCGTCTGCGTCGACTTACAGACTTCGAGTAAGCTTTGTACAAACAGCTGATTCTCAGTACGGCGTTCGATATTACGTACTAAACCAGGATCAAGCTTGATCACTTCAATGGGGAATTGCTTGATGTACGCACTGCTCACCACCGTTAAGCCCGCCTGATCCACCGCAACGCGACAGCCAAATGCCGTCAACATACGGAAAACTGGCACTAAACGATTGATGTGTTGACAAACATCCGCCTCAGCAAGTTCAAATAAAAAACGATTTCTTTGCGATTTCGTACACTGCAACAGTAAATTTTGCAGCCAACGCTGGAACGGGCGCTGCAATAATGAATCAATATTCACGGGTAACGCCAGCGTTTCATCTGGCCAGACTTCAGAAAGTGCGGCAATACGCGTCACGAGTTGGCGATCCCAGCTATCGGTGAGACCGAGTTGCAACACCAGCGGCATAAATTCGGCCGAAACCACTTCTTTATCGCCATCAAATACGCGAGCCAGCATCTCACGGTGATGAACTTTGCCGTCTAATAACACCGCGGGTTTCTGGTAAAGGCGTGGCCCGCCACGGTTGAGGGTATTTTCCAGTAGGGTCCGCCAGCGCACGCTGCCACGCCCCATGTCTAAGGTATTGCCCTCACCCACTGACCAGCTGTTTCCTCCCTGCAGTGCTGCACGGCGCGTGGCCATCTCCACATTTTCCATCACCTGAGGCACGCTCTGGCCACTACGCCAAGCGCTGATACCGATGTGAATGAGATCATCACGGTCCACCATGCGCATCGGCGGCAGCGAATCGACCGCGTTGATTAACTGATCGGCGATGCTGTTGGCCTCTTTCAGAGTGCGATGCGGCAACAATACGGCGAAATCACTGCGGAAATAGCGCGCCAGCAATGCGCCTGGATAGCGCAAGACAAATGTCGACAGCATGTTGATCAGATCAAACAGATACTCATCCACCAGCGTGGGGCCCAGTGTTTCGTGCAATACGTCGAGATCCGGCAGGCGTACCATCATCACCACACCGTGGGTGCCAACGTCTTCCTGATCTTCCAAAAGGGTAGCCAGTTGGTTATCAAAGAACAGTCGGTTATTGAGGCCAGTACGTGAATCCTGCGCGGCAAAGGTGCGAATCAAAGTATCGATGCGCAGACGCTGCTCGCCGGCTTCCTGCAGATCGTTAAGCAAGGTGTCGATGGCACGGCTGGCTTTGGGCGGCCACTCGCTGTAATGCTCAACATGAGGAGCCCGCTCACCTGCCAAAATACGATCAGAACGATCTTCCAGGCGTTCCATGTTCTGCCAGCGACGGTTGATCCAGCGATGCGTCATGATCAGCAGCGCTGACATAATGGCGACCACAGAAAACAATGCAATCAGCGTGTAGGCTCCCGTAAAGGATCGAAACCAGGTTTTTGCAGGATCGAGTACCACCACGCGCAGCTCAAGGCCAGGAGAGTGCAATAAAGGAATATCAAACTGGATGAAGCGATTGGGCTCATCTTCCAGCATCGGATTTTCATGTCGATTAAGCTGAAAGACCACGGTGTTACCGTTATGCATCTCGATTTGCTCGGCATTGATAACCGGCATCAAGCGCGTTAGCCACTGTGTGAGTTCTTGCGGTGATTGCGCCGCGAGTGCTTTGTCGACTTCGGTTGCCAACGTATTCACCCGCGTTTCCACACGTTGTTGTGACAGCCAGATAAAACTAAAAGCGCAGCCGACCAGCATCAGTAACATCGCCAGTAAGCTTAATAATGTAATAAACGCAGAAAACTTTGTTGTTAATCGCATCCCTGTGCCTGTATCACTGCGGTTATGAACGGTCGCTATCCGTTAGCGCCAGCCTGCTCATTGGCGCAAACCTGAGCAAAATATCACAAATCATTGTCTGAATCAGCGGCATCTGCGCATCAAAATCATGCAGTGCGCTATGCTAATTTGCCCTGCGGCGCGAGTATAGCGCCAAAGTGTGATGGCCTGCGTTTTCTACGGCCTTTTTCGTCCTATTCTCAACAGAATCCTCCCGCCAGGAAATTTCATATTTTTCTGGGTAAATTGGCGTGATAGCTGGCCTTTACGCATGCTAAGTGCAAGTTACTTTTTTCGCTGGAGAAAGCCATGAAGCTGAAGCAATCACTGACCGAAGCCGACATCACACCAGAAAGCATCTTTAATATGCGTCGCCGTCAGGTTTTGAAAGCACTGGGACTGGGCGCTGCAGCAGCCAGTTTACCCGGCGTGGCACAGGCTGATGTGCTGAGTTGGTTCAAGGGGAACGATCGCCCGCCTGCGCCTGCGGGCCGCGATCTGCAATTCACCAAGCCAGCTGAGTGGCAGGCGGATTTGCCGCTGACGCCGTTTGATAAGGTCTCCGGTTACAATAATTTTTATGAATTTGGCCTGGATAAAGCCGATCCCGCAGCCAACGCGGGAACGTTGAAAACCGAGCCGTGGCAGTTGCGCATTGAAGGTGAAGTCGCAAAGCCGGTGACGCTGGATATGGACGACATCTTTAAACGGTTTGCCATGGAGCAGCGCATTTATCGTATGCGATGCGTGGAAGCCTGGTCGATGGTGATCCCTTGGGTCGGTTTCGAGCTGAATAAACTGCTCAAACTGGCGGAACCTACCAGCAATGCGCGTTTTGTCGCTTTTCAGACGCTCTATGCACCGGATCAAATGCCTGGCCAAAAAGACCGCTTTATCGGCGGCGGACTGGATTACCCTTATGTAGAGGGGTTGCGCCTGGATGAAGCGATGCATCCCCTCACGCTGCTCAGCACTGGAGTTTATGGCAAAGCGCTGCCACCGCAGAATGGCGCGCCGATTCGTCTGACGGTGCCATGGAAATACGGTTTCAAAGGCATTAAATCTATCGTCAAGATTACCCTGACGCGCGATCAGCCACCCACAACCTGGAGTCAAATCGCCGCCAATGAATACGGCTTTTATGCCAATGTGAACCCGCACGTCGATCATCCACGCTGGTCGCAGGCCACTGAACGCTTTATTGGTTCCGGCGGTATTCTTAACGTGGAACGACAGCCTACACTTTTGTTTAACGGCTACGCTAAAGAAGTGGCATCGCTCTATCGTGGGCTCGATTTACGGGAGAACTACTGAGTGCGACTGACGTTACGGCAAATCACCCTACTGAAAGTGATGCTGCACCTGGCGGCCTTTCTGCCGTTTGTTTATCTGTTTATGGCCGCCAGCCAGGGTTGGCTGAGTGCCGACCCGGCAAAAGATATTCAGCATTTTACCGGCAGAATGGCGCTGAAGTTACTGCTCGCCACGCTACTTGTCAGCCCTTTGACGCGCTACCTGAAACAACCGCTGCTCATTCGCACCCGACGCCTCTTGGGCGTATGGTGCTTTATTTGGGCCTGTTTGCATTTAACCAGCTATTACCTACTGGAACTGGGGTACAACCATCTTCAATTGCTGGGCAAAGAGATCGTTTCTCGCCCTTATCTGTTACTGGGTATGATCTGTTGGTTGGTGCTGTTTGCCCTGGCGATTACCTCGTTTCAACGTGCGCAGCGCAAACTCGGTCGCCGCTGGCAAACCCTGCACAATGGCATCTATCTTGTCGCGATCCTCGCACCTATCCACTATCTTTGGTCAGTCAAGGTCTTCTCACCACAGCCTTGGATTTACGCACTGCTGGCTTTGGTGTTGTTAGGCTGGCGTTACAATAAGTTGCGTAATCTTCTTCGCCGATAATCCCCGCAAGGTTGTTTTCCTGTCACGAGATCTGTTAAAAGGTGTGGCCTCTGGGCCGCATCCGATCAACTTCGCAGATAAGACCAGTATTTTGCTGCGAATTGCGACGAAACGGATATAATGCCCGGCTTTATTGCAAGCGAAGTCGTCTTTTTCACTCTCAGGAGTGACAAACGGCAGATGTCGCGGTATTTTACGCGATGCCTCACTGATTGCAGGAGATAGCAGCAAGATGGCGCACAAATTTCACATACTGCTTTTGAACGGTCCCAATTTGAATTTGCTGGGAACGCGCGAGCCTGAGAAGTATGGTCATACCACGCTGGCACAAATCGTCGGCGATCTGACACAACAGGCTGACCAGCACCATGTGAAATTGAGTCATTTGCAATCGAACGCTGAGTTTCAGTTGATCGATCGTATTCACGAGGCCCGTGGCAATGTGGATTACATCATCATCAACCCGGCGGCGTTCACGCACACCAGCGTTGCACTGCGTGATGCGCTGTTGGCGGTAAGCATTCCTTTTATTGAGGTGCATCTCTCGAACGTGCATGCACGCGAACCGTTCCGGCATCACTCCTATCTTTCCGATGTATCTGCCGGCGTCATCTGTGGACTTGGCGCTGATGGATACTCGTGGGCTTTACAAACGGCAGTAAAACGCCTGTCACATTCCAATTAAACAGAGTACGGAACCACACTCATGGATATTCGTAAAATTAAGAAACTGATCGAACTGGTTGAAGAGTCTGGCATCTCCGAGCTGGAAATCTCCGAGGGCGAAGAGTCCGTTCGTATCAGCCGTTCACCTGCTAATGCCGGCTACCCGGTGATGCAGCAGGCTTATGCTGCTCCGATGATGCAGCAGCCTGCGCTGGCCACCGCCGTTGCCCCTGCGGCGGCAGCACCGGCTGCAGAAGCCGCTAAGCCAGAAATCACCGGTCATATCGTGCGTTCTCCGATGGTCGGCACCTTCTACCGCACCCCAAGCCCGGACGCGAAAGCCTTCGTGGAAGTGGGTCAGAAAGTCAACGCGGGCGACACTCTGTGCATCGTTGAAGCGATGAAAATGATGAACCAGATCGAAGCCGATAAATCCGGCGTTGTGAAGGCGATCCTGGTCGAAAGCGGCCAACCGGTTGAATTTGACGAGCCGC
>NZ_BBOC01000060.1:0-31679 GCF_001485335.1 Type-D symbiont of Plautia stali
AAGTGAAGGCGTTGCATGGTAACAGTCTCAGTCCAGGGCATAGTGAGTCTCCTCTGCTATGCCAATTTATAACTGTTACCCATGTGCCCGGTCTAAAGTGTTACCCATGTGCCCGGTTTGCACCGAAATGCGCACCGAAATAACGGAAGTTAACGCCGTCTATGTCAGCCAGCAAATATTTATCCTGAGCAACCTTGCTCAGGGTATTTTCCAGCGAGGCTCCGAACATCTGCCCATGCGTCAGTCCCGGATAAAGCTGATAGCGTGCCGCAATGCCGTTTGAGGCCATGCGATTGACGGTCGAACGCACCGCACGAAGCACGTCGGGTTCGGCGGTATTGCTGTCACGACGGCGATCGCCGTTCCCTTCCATCAGCGTCAGATCTTTTGCTTGAGTCTGGTCCGGCTCCAGCCCCTGCATTTGACTCAGCAATGAAAAATAGCCCTGACCGATGGAAGGGCTGGTGGCGTAGAAACGCGTGAAGAAGTGCGACGAGAGATAACTGTCCAGCACAAACAACCCGCCGTATGAGTGGCCCCACAACGCGCGCTGTTTAGTGTTAATCGCTAAACCCTGCTCCACTGCGGGGGCGATCTGCTGCTCCAGCAGAGTGCGGAACGCCACGCTGCCGCCACCGGTACGACCTCGGCTAAAGGTATACCCGGCCTCGCCGTGCTCTTTATCGGGCGGCGTGTAATCAAAGGTACGAGACTTCACATCAAACGGCAGTGTGGTTTGATAGCCCACCACCACTAACACTGGCGGATTATGCGTTGACAGTTTTTCCAGCAGCGGCTCCTGCAGTTTATCCATTACCGCATTGCCATCCAGCATATAGATCACCGGATAGCCTGCTGGCGGCGGGGCTTTGTCAGGCAGGCCGATCCAGACTTTGTAGTGTCGCATGCCATCGGCAGAATCGAATGCACGAGTTGAAAAATGGTAAAAGGCCGAGCCTTTGTCGGCAATGTTGGGTCCGAGTGGGGTCATATCCGGGCGAGCGTATAAGCTGCTGCTAATGAATAAGAGCAGCAATGTTAAAGGCCGAAAAACAGATAAAAATCGCAGGTACATTGAGATCCTAAATGCGGGTTAGGGGTGCGCACGCTTGCGCACCTTACAAAGGGATCGGTCACCTAATGGCGATGACCGTCGATGTTTCAATCAGAAATGCATGCCCAGTTCCATATAGTACGTCCGTCCTGACTCGTTATAGGTATTGGCGCCTGCCCCCCACAAATAAGCCCCGGTGGTCGCATTGCCGGTGCTTTGCGCATTGCCTTCACGGAAGTGACGTTTATCGAACAGATTATCGATACCTGCCGTGACATCGAGATACTTGGTCACGCTATATGTGGCGCTCATGCCGACCAGCGCATAAGGGGAAACCTGACGCGTTTCACTGCCTGAAGTGGCTTCGCCTTTGTAGTTAAGCTTCTTAGGTTTCTGGCGACCATACCAGGTCAGCGTGCCCTGTACGGACAGATCGTTAGTTGCCTGCCAGTCCAGCGTGGAGTTGATGGTATATTTCGGGATGATCGACAGATAATCGCCCGTGGTTTTATTCTCGTTATCGATGATGTAGGTGAAGTTGTTCTTCATGGATAACGCATCGCTGATAGGGAAATTCAGCGTACCTTCCAGACCCTGTACCACGGCTTTCGGCACATTCTCCCACTTATAAACATCAGAAGTGCCGTTGTTGTATTCGGGGTTATAGCCACCTTCAATTTTGTCGTGGTAGTCATTGCGATACCAGGTCAATCCGGCCTGAATATCATCATGGTGGTACTCAATTCCAATCTCTTTATTGACGCTGGTTTCTGCCTTCAAATCGCTGTTACCTTGCAAATAACAGTAGCTGGCACTGGCGTAACAGCCCTGGCCTTTACTGAACAGCAGGTAGTTGGGATTGGTTTGATACAGATTAGGGGCTTTCCAGGCGCGTGCGATGCCGAGTTTCAGCGTGAAGTCATCACCGAGTTCTTGCGACAGATTCAGTGCTGGACTCCAGTTGCTGCCACTGATGCTCTGATGATTAAAACGAATGCCTGGTGTCAGGCGTGTGGAGTCGGTGAGTTCGATATTGTCTTCGGTGTAGATGCCATAAATATCGGCGGAGCTGTAAAGATTGCGGCCATCACTGGATATACCGTTCACTGCACCACCGGCGGTGGTGGTTTCTGTATTGGAGGCTGGATCGCGCATTGCCTGATGGTTCAGTTCCGCACCGAACGTCAGCGTCTGGCTCACCCAGGCATCAAGCGGAATGTTGACCTCTGAGTGCAGGTTAGTGTCATACAGCGTAATCGTGGAGAAGCCTTCATCGGACGCGTTGAAGATCCCGGCAATCCCCCCCGACAAACCTTCATTGAGTCGGGTATTGCGCGTTTTCTCAAACTGCACATAGTTGTTGGTGGTCACGCCGTTATCCCAGGCACCGGTATATTTCAGGCTCAGGGTTTGGCGATAAAGCACATTGGTCTCTTTGCCGTAATACTTTTGTACTAACGCATTGGTATTGGTGTTTTGGGTATCCCCCGCATACAGGTTGCCCTGACGACTAAAACCGGCATCTAATTCCAGCGCCTGTCGTGGCATAAATTCCCAGCGCAGGGCAGAGTGGATATCTTTATTAATAAACCCCTCTCGCCCGGCAGGATAACTGCCGGCATAAGCCCCGATGCGCGGAGTGGTATGGCTTTCGTTAATATCCTGCGCATCGGCCTGGGTTTTATTCCAGTTGCCGTATAGCCGTAATGTCAGATTATCGGCCAGTGCGCCGCTGAGGCTGGCGTTATAACGCTTGGTGGCTCCTTCATCTTTATGTTCTGGCGCATTGAAGTAGGTATTGAAATTACCATGCCATTCATCGGTGGCGGGCTTAGTGATAATATTGACCACGCCACCCATCGCGCCATTGCCATAGAGCGCTGCCGCTGGACCGCGAATGACTTCGATACGATCAATCATCTCCGGCGGCACCCAGTTGGTATCCCCACGGGTGTCACGCTCATCGCTCCAGCCATAGCGTACTGAATTACGGCTGCTGACCGGCATGCCATCAATTAAAATCAGGGTGTTTTCCGGCCCCATGCCGCGAATATCAATCTGACGATTGTTACCTCGCTGACCACTGTTCGAATTACCGGTTAAATTCACCCCCGGTTGGGTGCGGATAATTTCCGCGACATCACGCTGAATCGGGTGCTTTTTAATCGCCGAGCTGTCAATGGTGGAGACGCCAGGTGCCTGTAATGTTTGCTCTCGGGCGGTTACCACCATGGTGTTATCGCTTGTGCTTTTCTTATCCGAAATAGTCAGTGCTTTCTGCTGACCTGACGCATTGGGTGTGGGTTCAGTAATCGGGTTTTCATCGGCCTGAACCGCAGGAATGAAGAGTGCTGCTGTGATGAATGTGCTCAGCAGAGAACGGGCGTAGTGAGGCTTTGCCATGGTATTCAACCACTTCCTTGTAGAGGAGAAAAAGTGGAAACACCTTAGTGAGAATGATTATTAGTTTCAACTTGGTGCTTACACTTTGGCAGCATATTTTGGAAATGGACTGATGCTCAGAATATTCTTGGTCGCGAAGGTGATTCTTCATTAACACCTTCGGTGGAGAGGAGAGTTTAGTGAATGGGGCACAAGAATATGTGCCCCAGCATGACAATCAATCTTTTAAGCGACGTCTCGCCGCCGGGCACGCTGGGAAAACAGCAGCCACACGCCAATTGAACTGGCGATCAGCACCCAACCCATCTGACTGATGACCGCTTCCATCACGCCATCCAGTGCGGGTGAAAGCAGGGTATTCAATTGCAACACCGTCGAGACCTCGTAACACCCAATGGCGAAGGCCACGATGATCGACAGTGAGGAGATGGCGATGGTGTAATTAACGCTGCGCAGCGGATCAAACTGCGACCAGCGGTACAGCTTCAACATCATCACGCCGTCGGTAGTGTCGATCAACATCATGCCTGCGGTAAACAGCAGTGGCATTAGCATGATGTGTAGCATAGCCTCACCGCCTGCGGCGTGGTTGGCGGACATGCCAAAAATCGCCACTTCGGTCGCCGTATCAAAGCCGATGCCGAACAGAAAACCGATCAGGAACAAATGATGACTCTTGCTCACCATGCGGAACAGCGGCGCGCACAGTCGGGTCAATACCCCATGATGATGACCTTCATCGGGCTGCAACGCGGTATGGCCCTGCAGTAGCCACTGGCGTTTTTTAAAGCATTGCCACAGGGTCCGGCTGTTGGCCCAGGCGAGCAGCAGTAAAAAAGCGCCTGAGATCAGCGTGCTGACCATGCCGCCAATCTCTTTCACACCGGGAAACATCTGCTGCAACGGTTGAGTGGTTAAGGCAAAGATCAGACAGGCAACCAACACCACGGAGGCATGGCCGAGTGAAAACCACATGCCTGCGGTAAAAGGGCTTTTGCCTTCATTGCTTAACTTGCGCGTGGCATTGTCGATGGCGGCGATGTGGTCGGCGTCAACGGCATGCCGCAAACCAAACAAGTAGGCAAGCAGCGCCACGCTTAAAGCAGCGGGTGAGTGTTGAAAGGTGACCAGGGCTGTCCCGATCACCAGCAGATTAAACAGCAGCGCACCGCCAATCACCGCACCGCCTTTTTGCTTGTTACTCAGCACTTTCATGCAAGCTCCTTCATCAGCTCAGGGCGGCAAACACGCGCAGGGGTTCAATCACCGGCTGCGCATCGTGATGATGATCATGGTGGTGGTGGTGTGGATGGTCGGGCGGGCATGCCGCGGCAGCTAACTCAACCGGGCTGCCGTGTGGGGTGTTGAGGAAAGCCTGACGCCATTGCTCTTCACGCATCAACAGTTCCGACATCGGGATCAACTGGTGTTGTGACAGCATTTTTTCCAGACAGCTCAACCATTGGCGATAGTAGGCGGTGTGCGCGCTTTCATCGCTGCGCTGTGGGGCCGTGCGGATCTCGCTGGCAAATTGTTCTACCCATTGCGGCCAACTAAAATAACCGCGCTGTGACAGGGCAACAGCAATCACAAAAGCATCCGCTTCCCAGGGCTGGGCAAAGGCCGGATCGGCTTCGCTGACTTGTGCAATGATGGCGTTTAATTCATCCATGTGGCGCATCCTCGATTTTGCCCTGAATATAATCGGCCCAGACGCTGAGATGGACGCTGAAATTCTCATGCGTCTCCCCCCACAACTCGCTGGCGCTGAATTTAATCAGATAAACGTATTGCGGCTTTTCCTGCTGTTCAGCCACCAGTGCGTCAGGAAATACGCAAGCGCCGTAGTTCTCAACGATCACCCCTTTCTTACCACGCGCATAGCGGGGCAGACGGGTGTGACTCAGCGGATTCAAGTTGTGCGTCATGATGGTATCGCCAGGCTGGTATTCAGGCGCGACCTCGACCGGGCGATGATAGTTAGGAGGGGTGGTAATTAAATCGAGATAACCCTGTGGGGTATATGTATTCATCTTGTGTCCTCAGGCGGAGAGTTCGGCGAGACGCTGTTGTAATTCCTGCTCGGTGAAGACACCGGTCTTACACATTAAATGTTCAATCGCGAACAGCCAGTGTTCGTAATAACTGGATTGCAGATATTCCGTCACCGGCATCTTCTCTATCTCGTAACGAAAATCATCAAGCACGATTTTTCCGCTCATAAAAAACACCAGCGTGGTGGCAAAAATATCTTTTTCCCAATCGCTGTGAAAATTAGGTTCGTCTGCTTCAATGTCTATTGGGCCTAAATTCTGCATGCCGCCGCAATCATGGATATTATTCATGGCTATGCTCCGTTTAAAGAAGACGCGTACCAATCATCGAATCGCGCGTGACCCGCGCGGCCAGTTCGGTTTCGTTTAACCCTTCGCAGTCGGCGGGTGGTTCCGGCAGCACGAAATATCGAATTTCGGCATTGCTGTCCCACACGCGAATCTCTTTGTTGGCGGGAATATCGGTGCCGAATTCGGCCAAGACGCCGCGCGGATCGATCACCACGCGTGAACGATAGGGCGTTGATTTAAACCAGATCGGCGGCAGGCCGAGTACCGGCCAGGGATAACAAGAGCAGAGCGTACACACCACCACGTTATGCACGCTGGCAGTGTTCTCCAGCACATGCAGGGTGGCACCTTCGAAACCGGAGAAACCTAATTCATTCACGGCATCGCGGCCATTAGCCAGCAGGCGCGCCTTATATTCGGGATCGCGCCAGGCTTTGGCAACCACCTGCGCACCGTTGCGTGGGCCGACTTTGGTCTCAAAATAGTCCACGATAGTGTCCGTCACTTCCTGGCTCAGAAACCCTTTTTCTGCCAGTAGCGACTGGATAGCCCGAATTTTCAATGCGGCATCAGCGGGTAATACCGAATGGTCCGACATAGCTACTCCTCAATATTTAGGTGAGTGGAAAAACAGCCAGCGCTAATGACGTTAACTAATTTGATAATTAACTCTTTGTTGATATTGCCATCTGCTGTGTTATATCGGACAGGTGTGGTGGTGCACTTTCTTTGCACTTAAATAGTGCTGACTGCTATTTTAAAGTGCATTTATTCAGGTGGGGTTAATATTGGTCGTGAAATTAAAGTGTGCAAAAAGGTGTAGGGTGCGGCCTTCGGGTTGCCTTTAGCTTAAATATCACTACAAACCTTAAATCTGGCCCACTTATTGCTAATCTAAATTACAAGCCCCAGTGTCGTGGCTCTTTTCTCGCATTCCTGCAGACAACGCTGTCTGCCGTTCTCTTCTGTTTTTCATTCCCATACCTGCTATTTAAATTAACTTCATTGCGAGGGTGCTATGGCTATTAGTCGTCGTTCTTTTCTTCAGGGATCAGCCGTTTCAGCGTTGGGTTTAGCGGCGGGTGTAGCGCCAAAATTGACGTTTGCCGCCGACACTAAAGACGCCATCAAAGTGGCGAGTATTCTCGACCTTTCGGGTGGTCTGGATATTTACGGTAAACCGATGTCGGACGCGATCAATCTGGCAGCCGAAGAGATCAATGCTGCCGGAGGGTTGTTGGGCCGACCGCTGCAAATCATCAACTATGATGCGCAGTCCAACATGCAACTCTATGCACAATACGCGCAACAGGCCGCGTTGAAAGACAAAGTGGCGGTGGTGCATGGCGGGATTACTTCTGCATCACGCGAAGTGATTCGCCCGGTGTTAGATCGTTTCCGCTCACTCTACTTCTATCCTGCGCAGTACGAAGGCGGCGTGTGCGACCGCAACTACTTCTCCTCCGGCTCCACACCAGCACAAACGGTGGAGAAGTTGGTGCCTTATGCGATGAAAAAGTGGGGCAAAAAAGTCTATGTGCTGGCCGCTGATTACAACTACGGGCAGATCGTTTCGTCATGGGTGAAAAAGTCGGTGCATGACAACGGCGGTCAAGTGATGACGGTGGAGTTTTTCCCGCTCGACGTCACCGATTTTGGCGCGGCGATTTCCAAAATCCAGAGCGCCAAACCCGACATGGTGTGGTCAGCCTTGGTGGGCGGCGCACATATCTCGTTTTATCGCCAGTGGCACGCGGCGGGGATGAGCGGCAAGATCCCGATTGCGTCCACGGTGTTTGGTGGTGGCAATGAACATATCATCCTGTCACCGGAGGAGAGCAACGGCATTCTGGTGGCGGCGAACTACATGCAGGAGATCCCGTCGGCAGAAAACAAAGCCTTCGTGGACAAATTCCATGCGCGTTACGGCGACATCTACATCAGCGATCTGGCGATGGGGGCTTATCAGGGCATGCTGATTTGGGCCGAAGGGGTGCGTAAAGCCGGGGATATCGATCGCATGAAGGTGATTGAAGCGCTGGAGTCGGGAGTCACGTTGACCTCACCGAGCGGTAAATTAACCGTCGACCCCGCCACGCACCACTGTTCGCTGGATGTGCATATCGCCGAGGTCGAGAACCACCAGATGAAGATTCTCGAGACCTTTACCGATCAAGCCCCGGTTGATACCGCCATGGTGTGCGATTTGAAGAAAAATCCGCGTGATACCAAACAGTATCAGATCGAGCTGTAACAGGAGTCATTTATGGATCTGTCGATTATCTACGGCATTGAAGTGCTCAACGCCATCGCGGTGCTGGTGATCATGAGTCTGGGTCTGGCGGTGGTGTTTGGCATGATGAAAATCGTCAACATGGCGCACGGGGAATTTATGATGCTGGGTGGCTACAGCGCTATCCTGGCGACTAACCACTTTGGCGTGCCGATCTGGATTTCCATGCTGATGATTGCACCGATCAGCGTTGGCGTTTTCGGCATGGTGATAGAGCGCGTCATCATTCGCCACCTGTATGGCCGGATGATCGACACCATGCTGGCGACGTGGGGCCTAAGCCTGGCGCTGATTGGTGCGGCCACCATGCTGTTTGGCAACACCACGCTGGGCATCAGTTCGCCACTACCGAGCGTGAGCGTCGGCAGCTACAGTACCAGCGGTTACTCGCTGTTTATGATTGTGTTTGCGCTCTGTCTGGTGACGGCCCTGTGGCTGCTACTGCGTTTTACCACACTGGGGCTGTGCGCCCGCGCCACCATGCAGAACGCGCGGATGGCCGCAGCGTTGGGTAGTAATCCCGGCAAAATTTACAGCTTAACCTTTGGGCTGGGTGCCGCACTCTCTGGATTAGGTGGCGCACTGCTGGCCCCCATCACCGGGGTGATCCCGACAATTGGCGTGAGCTTTATCGCCAAGGCCTTTATCACCGTGATTGGTGGCGGTAGCGCGATCATCGCTGGCACGCTCTCCTCCTCTGCACTGTTTGGCACCATCTCGCAGCTGGTGACCTATCTCTCCACTCCGGTGTTTGGCGCGGTGGCGCTGCTATTGAGCGCCATTGTCCTGCTTCGCCTGTTACCGCAGGGCATCACCGGTCGCTTCTTCAGGAGATCGCTGTAATGAAACTGTTACCGGAAAAATGCGCATTTTACTGGGTGCCCTGGCGTTTGTATTCGTGGCGCTGTGGCTCTCTGGCGCCATTGAGCTGTATACCTTGCTGTCGATTACCGTGTTTCTGGTGATGGGACTGCTGTCACTGAGCCTGGCGTTTATCTGGGGTTATGGCGGGATCCTCTGTTTTGGTCAGGCGGCCTTTTTTGGCCTGGGTGCCTATACCTACGCGGTGTGTGCCATTAACTGGGGGGATTCGACCTGGGCGGTGGTGATGGCGGTTCTGCTGCCAACCCTGTTCGCGCTGTTGCTGGGCTATGTGATTTTTTATGGCGGTGTGAGCGACGTCTATCTTGGGGCGATCACCTTAGCGGTGAGTCTGGTGTTATTCAACTGGGTGAACTCGACCTCCGGCAGTGAATACCATATCGGTGAAGCGCTGCTGGGCGGCTTTAACGGCATACCTTCGGTGCCAACGCTTAACCTGCCGTTCCAGCCGGATGCGATCCTCTCGCCGGAAGCGATCTTTATGGTCACCGCCGGGGCATTGGCGGTGTGCTATGCGCTACTGAAGTTCGTGCTGCTGAGTCGCTTTGGCAAAACGGTGGTGGCGATTCGTGAAAACGAACAGCGTGCGGGTCTGCTTGGCTATAACGTGCCCGCCCACAAGCTGGGCACCTTTGCCATCGGGGCGGCGATTGCTGGTTTAGCAGGATGTCTTTATGTCAACTGGGGCGCGTTTGTCAGCCCCGGCGTGTTCAGCATCAGCCAGTCGGCGCAGATCATCATCTGGGTGATTGTCGGCGGGCGCGGCACGTTGGTCGGTCCGGTGATCAGCTGTGTGCTGTTGCAGTGGATGGTGACGCGCCTGGGTGCGCAGCAAACCGTTGACGTTAACCTGGTGCTTGGTGTGATTCTGGCGGTGTTTGTTCTGCTGATCCCCGGCGGCATTTTGCCGACGCTGCAACGGCTGTGGCGACGTAAGCGCCCTATGGCGACGACGCGTGCGGCGCAGGTAAGTGAGGTGAAACAATGACGGCTAACATCTTGTTGGAAACGCGCAAAATGGGCGTCAGCTTTGGTGGCGTGCATGCGGTGAAAGAGGTGGATTTCACGCTGCATGAAGGCGAGCTGCGCTGCCTGATTGGCCCCAACGGCGCGGGCAAAAGTACCTTCTTTAAAATGCTCAGTGGTCAGGTGACGCCCACGCGGGGTGAGTGCCGTTACCGCGATCAGGTGATTTCGGGCAAGCGCCCCTGGGATATTGCCCGGCTGGGGATTGGCATTAAGACCCAAGTACCGAGCGTGTTCGAAGGATTAAGCGTGCGGGAAAATCTCTGGCAGGCGGCGGCGAACAAACTGAACAAGGCGGAATTGCCACAGGCGATTGATCGGGTGCTGGTGGATATCGGTTTGCTGGATCTACAGGATGCCGTGCTTTCGGAGTTGGCACACGGTCAGCGTCAGTGGGTGGAGCTGGGGATGATCCTGATTTCCCGCCCGCAACTGGTGTTGCTGGATGAACCCGCAGCGGGTATGACGCATCAGGAAGTGCGTAAAACTGCACAACTGATTAAAGCCATCAACCAACAGAGCACGGTGGTGGTGGTGGAGCATGACATGGAGTTCATCAGCATGATTGCACAGCAGGTTACGGTGTTTAATCAGGGGGCGGTGCTGGCGGAGGGGAGTTTCCGCGAGGTGACGCAGAATCCATTGGTCAAAGAGGCATATCTCGGCAATCTGGAGATTAAACATGCTTGAAATAAAAGAGATGGTCTCGGGGTACAACAAAATTCCGGTTTTGCACCTGTCCGAGTTGTTTGTGGGCGCGAAATCCTTCACCGGCGTGCTGGGCCGCAATGGCATGGGGAAAACGACTTTATTGCGCACGATTATGGGTGAGCTGCCAGCATGGCAGGGTTCGATTGCGCTGAACGGCATCGATATCACTCGCTATCAGGCGCATCAGCGGGCGGCGGCCGGTATTGGCTTTGTGCCGCAAGGGCGGCAGATTTTCCCGCTGCTGACGGTGGAAGAGAATTTGCGTATGGGCTGTGTGAAGCATTTTTCCCGTGCCGGGCAGATTATCGAGCAGATGCTGGAGATTTTCCCCAGGCTTAAACGTTTGCTGGCGCAACCGGGCGGGGCGTTGTCAGGCGGCGAACAGCAACTGCTGGCCCTGGCGCGCTGCCTGTGTGGGCAACCCCAACTGGTGCTGTTGGATGAGCCAACGGAAGGGATACAACCCAACATTTGCGAGGAGATCATCGAAACCTTGCAGCGGCTGCGCCATGAAATGGATATTTCGATTATTTTGGTGGAGCAGGATATTGAATTTCTCTACGCCCTGTCGGATCGGATCCATGTGATTGAGAAGGGGCAGATCGTGCAGCAGATTGATCCGCGCACGCAGCCCAGCGCCAGCGTCGCGGAACAGTTTTTGGGTTTTCATGCATAGATTGTCTTTAGGCGGGAGAGGGACAAAGTGTGGGCATCCGCTCGCACTCTGTCCCTACCGACACAGCACCCGACTGTAACAACACAGCAGATCAAACGGTACTGCTCTACTGTGATGCTTCCTTTATCAGGTGGCACACAGGTGAAACATGAATGAGCAATCATTGCTGGCAACACTCTCTGGCGTTCGGCTGCATATTTTCCATCCTGATTCTCAGAGCGTGCGGGCGTTTTGCGCCTCGCTGACGCAGCTGGGATGCCAGGCGCAGCACAGTTGGCCGCCTGAAGCGGACGTCCCTGCGGATACACAGCTGCTGCTGGTGGCGATTGAATCGCAGCACCAGACACCACTGATACGCTTATTTAAATCCCTGAAACAGCAACATATCCCCGCGATTGCGCTGGCAAATTGCCAGGATGCACGCCTGTTCCCGCTGCTATTGCAGCTTCAACCCAGCGCCATCGCTGAACGCGCACTTAACCCTTTTGCGTTGATTGTGCAGATGATCGGAACCTGGCAGGCCGCACAGCAGAGCGCGCAATTACGTATTGAAGTGTCAGCACGACAGCAGCGTCAGATGAGGCATGACCGACTGGCGCAGGCGAAAGGGGTGCTGATGCAAGCCTTTGGTCTGGATGAGTCAGGCGCGTATCGCTTTATGCGCACAGAAGCGATGAACACGCGCAGCAGTCTGGAATTCACTGCTGAACGTGTGATCAATCAGTTGCAGAAATAGTCGGGCATCAGCTCTCGGTCTGGCGCAGCAAGCTGCTGGGGGTGTAACCAAAGGCTTTGCGGAATGCCAGGCTGAAGTGCGACATATCGCTAAAACCATGATCGAGTGCCACTTGAGTGATGTTGCGGGCTTTCCCCTCTGCCAGCACTTTACGACACGCCAGAAGACGCTCCTGCCAGACAAAATTCATCGGGGTCGTTCCGTGCGCTGCAAAAACCCGGCTGATGGTGCGCGGTGAGACATGGTGGGCGTTGGCGATCTGCACCATCGATAAATCGGCTTCCTGCAAGTTTTGCCGCAAATAGCTCACCACCCGTGAATAGAGATCCGGTTTCAAGGCGTCATCACCTTTCTGCAGATTCACACTCACCGAAATCATATTGATCAGCGTATTGGCGAACTGCTCTGCAAGGAAAGAGTTCTCACATTCGGCGTTAAAGATAAACGCCTCCTGCAGCAGTTGCTTCAGCGAGGTCATGCCGGGGCGGCTGAGGTCCAGCGTTTTTCCTGCCAGTTTGGCAATCGCGGGTGCCTCTTTCTCAATCATCTGACGCGGCAAATGCACAATATTGATGGCCACGTTTTCCATGGCGAAATCAAACGGCGTGGCGGCATCGTAAATCACCACATCACCGGTGCTGACACGGGACTGATGATCGTTCTGGCGCAAGGTGCCGTGGCCAGAACGCACGTATCCCAGGTATAAGTCATGGTTAGGGTGGCGACGGATACACTCTGGCGTGCGTTGCCACACCAGGGCGGTTTGCGAAACATGATGCGCAATATCAACATGTCCCAGCATCGAATAGCCAAAACTGCCGGAAAACGCGCCGGCTTGTACCTGTCGGGCTTCGGCTTTGATTAAGCGTGAACAGACCGCATCGCGCCAGGCATCAAAGCGATGACGATTGTCTAAATGATCCGTGGTGAAATTTTCTTTCATAGCTACGTCCCCTAAACTTGGCGAAAAAGGGCGAAATCACCACAAATTAAGCAATTATCAGGCCATAAAAGGGTGGTGAACCCGCACCGGGCTATCGGTGCGGGCTGGCGAGAAGGGTTAAAGAGCGGGATGTTTTTTATGCCAGTCAGTGACCTGCTGGAAAGCCCAGGCGCCTTGAATCATGGCGGTTTCATCAAAATGCGCGGCGACTAACTGGAAACCAATGGGCGCACCGGCGGCGGTCATGCCACAGGGCAAGGTAATGGTGGGGTGTCCGCTGGCATCAAATGCACTGGTATAGCGCAGCACGCCGTTAAACAGTGCCTGATCGGTACCAAAACGGGTCATGGTGTCCCAGGTAAGTCCGGCATAGGCGGTGGCAGGAGCGAGGATCAAATCAACCTGACTGAACAGCGCCGAGATATCGCCACGCAGCGCCGCACGACTTAACAGCAAACGCTGATACTCCAGTGCGGTCACCTGATGTCCCAGATCCAGCAAGCCAGAAAGCCCTGGACCGTACTGATCTTTTTGCGCGGGATAGGTGTCTTCATGCGCTAAGGCGGTTTCCACCGCGCAGAGCGCGCTCCACTCTGCCGCCGCTTTCTCGGTATCCGGGATGGTGATCTCCACCAGGGTTGCACCCAGTGAGGTCAGGGTCACCATGACTGACTCCAGCGCGGCGCGTGTGTCAGCATCGACTTTTTCCAGTGCCCAGGCTTTATCAATCCCGATGCGCATCTTACTGATACCGCGCGTCATCAAAGCCAGATAATCCGGCACCGGCTCACTGCTGGAGGTGGGATCTTTGTCATCACGTCCTGCAATCGCTTGCAGCATGGCTGCGGCATCGGCGGCAGAACGTGCCATTGGCCCGATATGATCGAGCGAAGCGGCCAGTTCACAAGCACCATGGCGCGTCACACGGCTCCAGGTGGGTTTGATACCGGTGAGACCATTGGCATTGGAGGGAAAGCGGATAGAACCGCCGGTATCGGTACCGATGGAACCATAGCACAGGCCCGCAGCCGTCGCGACACCGGAACCGCTGGAGGAGACCCCGGTCCAGAGCGCGCTGCCCCACGGGTTATTCGGCCGGGTAATTTCTGGATGATGATCGGCAAAGGCGCTTTCGGTCTGGGTGAGTTTACCCAGAATCACCGCACCTGCAGCGCGGAAGCGATCGACCACCGTTGAGTCTTCTGTCGGGTAGCGGTCTTTATGAATGATCATCCCGTGGCTGTGGGGGCATCTTTGGTCCAGATCAGATCTTTCAACGCAATCGGGACGCCATGCAACGGGCCACGCAGCTTACCTGCTGCAATTTCCGCATCGGCTTCTGTCGCCTGTTTTAGCGCGCTGTCGCGCATCACATAGAAATAACTATGTAAGTCGCTGTCCAGGGTGTCGATGCGCGTCAGCAATGCTTCGGTGACGGCAACTGAGGTGATGTCGCCAGATTGAATCAGGCGTCCAATTTCCAGCAAGCTTTTGTAATGCAGGTTGTTCATCGCGACGTTACCTCCGGTGAAAGACGGGCTGCGGTTGAGCAGACAATGTGTTGATCAACAACGTAAATCACTCACGTTTAACCGGCTGTGTTAAAGCGGACAGATGCTGTGCCAGATGTGCCAGCGGCGTGGAATAAGAGAGGAATGCTATTTTTATCTATCGATTGCGTTATTTGATATTAAGAATTTGCTGTGCGTTTTTATTTATTTATCTCGCGCGATGCCTGTGCTGGTCTGAGGTTAAAGTTATTTAGCCAATAAACAGAAACCGATTACCGGATATAGCATAACCACGCTATTTACTAGATTTATTCCTGCTGATTATCATCCCTTTCAATTCGTTATTTATGCCCCAGTTCGCTGATTAACTTCATGCGGGCTTGTTATTCACTGCGCCGTAAAAAAGTGAAATTGACCATGACGCAAAATAATCATTATGCCAATCCGCGCGCCGTAGTACTGGCCAGCGATGCGGATGCTCTGGCTGCCGCACGCCATATTGCTGAACAAGCGAAGGCTGGCGCGGTAGAGCGCGATCAACAGCGTATTTACCCGTTGGAACTATTGAATCAGTTCACGCAATTGGGGCTGGGCAGTATCAGCGTGCCACGCCAGTTCGGCGGGGCGGGATTGTCATTCCAGACCCTGGCGGAAGTCTTTCGATTGATCTCTGCCAGCGATCCTTCCCTGGGCCAAATTCCGCAAAATCACTTTGGTTTAATCCAGTTTATCCTCGGTGAAGGCACACCTCAGCAGCAACAGCAGCTACTCAGCGCAGTGGTCAGTGGGCAGCGTCTTGGTAACGGCGGGCCGGAGAAAAACAGCAAACATACGCGGGATGTACAGGCCACTATCGTGACAACGTCACGTGGCGCGGCGCTGACGGGAGAAAAGTTCTACTCCACGGGCGCGTTGTTCGCGGACATCCTCGTCACCACCGCGATTGACGGGGAACAACCGGTGATGGCGTTTATCCCGCTGCCTGCCGAGGGAGTAGAGATCGTCGATGACTGGTCAGGAATCGGGCAGCGCACCACCGCCAGCGGCACGGTGAAACTACAACAGGTGTTGATTGATAACACGCTGACGATGCCATTGCCTGCGTCTGAAAAGCCCACGCTGCGCGGTGCCGTCTCCCAACTGATACAGGCAGCGATTGACGCCGGTATTGCACAAGGGGCGCTGGATGAAGCGCTGGAATTTGTCCGCAGCAGTTCGCGTCCGTGGGTGGATGCGGGCGTCAGCCGCAATGCTGATGATCCTTACATCCTCGCTGACGTTGGGCGGATCAGCACCGAACTCAGTGCGGCCAACGCGCTGCTCGTGCGCGCCGCACGGGTGCTCGACAGCATCGACCCGCGCGCGCTCACTGCCGAAAACTGCGCACAGGCGTCAATTGCGGTTGCCGAAGCCAAAGTGCTCACCACTGAGATTGCCCTGCGTGCCAGCGAGAAGCTCCTCGAATGGGGTGGCAGCCGCGCCACGCTGCTGCGTCATGGCCTTGATCGCCACTGGCGTAATGCGCGGACGCACACGCTGCACGATCCTGTCCGCTGGAAAACGCATGCCATCGGGAATTTCTACCTCAACGGTGAGCACCCTGCGCGTCACGCGTGGATTTAAGGAGCGGCTATGACCCAGGTTTTACCGAAACAGCAAGCCCAGCGCATCACCAGTGCGCCACAGGCTTTGCAGGTGGCACAAGAACTGGCATCGCTTTATCGCAGCGGTGCAGCACAGCGCGATCATCAGCGCACGTTACCGCACGCGGAGTTGCAACGTTATTTTCAGTCGGGCCTCGGTGCCATTACCGTGCCGTGTGAGTATGGTGGTATTGCGCTCTCTACCGCTGCCTTAGCCGAAATATTCGTGGTACTCAGTGCGGCAGACGGTTCAATTGGTCAGGTTCCGCAGAACCATTTTTATGCGCTGGAAGTCCTGCGTATTAACGGCAGTGAAGCACAGAAGCAGCGCTTATATGCCGAAGTGCTGGCCGGGGTACATTTGGGCAATGCACTGGCTGAATTCAGTTCACCAGCTGCACATCAACGTTCAACCGCTGTGGTGCAGCATCCTGAAGGGCTGCGCCTCAACGGCGACAAGTTTTACGCCACCGGGGCGCTGTTCGCCGATCGTATTCCGACTTTGGCACTGGCCGACGACGGCAAAGAGCAACTGGTGTTCGTGCCGCGTCATCAGGCGGGCGTGACGGTGATTGATGACTGGAGCGGCTTCGGCCAGCGCACCACCGGTAGCGGTAGCGTCCAGTTCCGGGATGTCGAAGTTGTTGCTGAGGATGTGGTGCCGTTCCAAAGTGCTTTTGAACGACCCACCACCGTCGGTCCATTTGCCCAGATTATGCATGCGGCGGTCGATCAAGGTATCGCCCGCGAAGCCTTCAATGACCTGTTGGTGTTTGTGCGGGAACGTGCGCGTCCGTGGCCAGATAGCGGAGTCGCGCACGCCAGTGAAGACCCATTAACGCTGGATCGTATTGGTCGGCTGGCGGCACGGCTGAGTGCAGGAGATGCACTGCTGGCGATGGCCGGAGAGGCAGTGGACACTGCGCAGCGCGATAGCAATGCTGCAAACGTGGCGCAGGCGTCCGTAGAAGTGGCGAAAGCACGCGCCTGGACTACTGAAATCTCGCTGGAAGCCGGAAACCTACTGTTTGAGCTGGGCGGTTCGCGAGCCAGCTTGCGGGAACACCATTTCGATCGCCATTGGCGGAATGCGCGCACCCACACTTTGCACGACCCCTTGCGCTGGAAATATCCAGCCATCGGCAACTATTTGCTTAACGGTGTGCTGCCGCCGCGCCGGGGGACGATATGAGTCAGAAGCAGATATTGCTCAACGCGTTCAACATGAACTGTGTTGGACATATTCATCACGGTATGTGGACGCATCCGCAGGATCGCTCGGTGGATTTCAACTCACTCTCCTACTGGCTGGATCTCGCACGGTTGCTGGAGCGCGGCCTGTTTGATGGGCTATTTATTGCCGACATTCTGGGTGTATACGATGTCTACCAGCAGGGGATTGGCTTGACGGCGAGTGAGTCGATTCAGTTGCCGGTTAACGATCCGCTGATGTTGATCTCGGGCATGGCCAGCGTCACACAGCATCTGGGCTTTGGTGTCACCGCCAACCTGAGCTATGAAGCGCCGTATCCTTTCGCGCGCCGCTTCTCTACGCTCGATCATCTTACTCAAGGCCGTATTGGCTGGAATATCGTTACCGGTTATCTCGACAGCGCTGCGCGCGCCATGGGGCAGCAACAGTTGCAGGCGCACGACCGCCGCTATGACCAGGCCGATGAGTTTTTGGATGTGGCTTACCAACTGTGGGAAGGCAGTTGGCAGGATGATGCGCTGCAAGCCGATAAGGCAAAACGCCAGTATGCGGATGCCAGCAAAATCCACGCGATCAATCATCAGGGGGAGTTTTATCAGGTGCAGGGCTATCACCTGAGCAGCCCCTCACCGCAACGCACGCCGCTGCTGTTCCAGGCGGGGTCATCGGCGCGAGGCATACAGTTTGCCGCGCGTCATGCCGAGTGCTCGTTCGTGAATGCCGCTTCACCTGCTGCGATGCGCGAGCAGTCTCAGCGTCTGCGTCAGGCTGCCGTCGCGGCAGGGCGCCGTGCTGACGATCTGCGCATTTTTATGGGCGTCAGCGTGATTGTGGCACCGACCGAACGCGAAGCGCAGGAGAAGCATCGCAGCTATCTCGAATACGCCAGCCCGGAAGCGGGTATCGCTCACTTCTCCAGCTCGATTGGTCTCGATCTGGCCGCTTTTGGATTAGATGAACCGATCCAGAGCGGTGATACCCGCGCCATCGAATCCGTCAGCAAAGCCTTTAGTGGCTGGACGCGCCGCCGCTTGCTGGAGCAGCACGCGATGGGGAGTCGTTACCCGTTGATTGTGGGCAATCCTGCACAGGTCGCGGATGCGTTGATCCAGTGGATCGATGAAGGTGACATTGATGGCTTTAACCTGACACGCATCCTTAATCCGCAAAGCTACCGCGATTTTATCGATCTGGTGGTGCCGGAATTACAACAGCGCGGTCGTTATAAAACCGCCTATCAACCGGGCAGCTTAAGACAAAAAATTTTCCAGCAGCAAGACCGTCTGCCCGATCGCCATCCGGCGGCACGCTGGCGGCTGGCTAATCATATTCGTTAATTTAACCTCAGGGATTTACATGAAAATTGCACAACTATTGATTCTCAGTGCCGCGATGTTGACCAGCAGTGTTTTCGCCGCCAACGATTACAGCGGCCCGCTGAAAGTGGGCACCACCGCTGCTTTCGCGCCCCCGCTGGAAACCGCCGTCGCCGAAGCCAAAAAGCAGGGACTGGAGGTTCAGTTGGTGGAATTTACTGACTGGACTGCGCCGAATGTCAGCGTAGAAAACGGTGATATCGACGTTAACCTGTTCCAGCATAAACCCTTCCTGGAGAACGCCAATCAGCAGGGCGGTTTCCACCTTGTGCCCTATGCACCGGCCATCATCAACAACATCGGTCTTTATTCGAAAAAACACAACGCCATTGACCAGATCCCCGATGGCGGAACGGTCGCGATTGCCAACGATCCGATTAACGGTGCGCGTGGTCTGTTGCTGTTACAGAAAGCCAAGCTGATCACCCTCAAGCCGGGCGCTGGGTTGAAATCCACTGTGGATGATATCGCCAGCAATCCCAAACACCTGAAGATCATTGAGGTGGAGGCGGTGCAGTTATCGCGGTCGCTGGATGAGGTCGATTTAGCGCAAGGGTATCCGCACTATCTGCGCCTGTCGAAAACCATCGATCCCAACAGTGCTCTGTTATTTGATGGTCTCGAACATCCTGAATATGTGATCCAGTTTGTGATTCGTGAGGGGCATCAGGATGATCCGCGACTGAAAAAGTTTGTTGATATTTATCAGCATTCACCGGTAGTGCGCGCCAAACTGGATGATTTCTACGGCAAGCTGTATCAGCCGGGTTGGAGCCAGTAACCATGGTTAGCCTGACGTTGCCTGGCGAGCATGATGCGCTGTTAACACCTCGACAGGACGCACCCGGCAAGGTGCACGTCCAGATTAAGGGGTTGAGTAAACGCTATGCCGGGCAGACCCAAGAGGCGCTTAAAGAGGTTGATTTGCAGGTTAAACGCGGTGAGATCTTCGGCATTATCGGCCGCAGCGGGGCGGGCAAATCGACGTTAATCCGCTGCCTCAATCGGCTGGAAAATCCCTCTCAAGGTTCGGTAGTGATTGATGGCATCGATCTTAGCCGTTTGCCGGATCACGAGTTGGTCGCGTGGCGGCGGCGCACTGGTATGATCTTTCAGCACTTCAACTTGTTGTCGGCGAAAACAGTGCGGGAAAACATTGAGTTGCCGCTAAAAGTGGCGGGTGTGCCTGCACCGCAACGGCGGCAGAAAGTCGATGAACTGCTGGCGCTGGTGGGGCTGGAGGAGCGTCAGCATGCCTGGCCCGCGCAACTCTCTGGCGGGCAGAAGCAGCGTGTCGGTATTGCGCGTGCATTAGTGCATGACCCGGAGTTGCTGCTGTGTGATGAGGCGACATCGGCACTTGATCCAGAAACCACGCGCTCGATTTTGGCATTGCTGAAGACCATTAATCAGCAGCGGCATATCACCATCGTGTTGATCACCCATGAGATGGATGTGGTGCACGATCTCTGTCATCAAGTGGCGGTGATCGATCATGGCGAAATCATTGAACGTGGACCGGTGTGGCAGGTGTACAGCAATCCTCAACAGGACACCACGCGGCAACTGCTCAATCCGCAGTTTAGTGCGCTGCCGGAGAGGCTGCAGGCGCTGTTATCTGACACGCGTCGGGGCGCAGATTCACGCGTGCTGCTGCGGCTGCGCTACAACGGACAGGGGGCGCAACCGGATTTGGCGGCCATCAGTGCACGCGTGCCGGGAGCGTTAACCTTGATCTACAGCGCGGTGGAGTGGGTTGATCGCAAGCCTATTGGTCAGATGTTGCTTTTACTGGATGCACAACATGATGCTTCGCAGGCGCTTGACCTGTTGGCCACACAGTCAGATCAACGGGAGGTTGTAGGCTATGTCACTGACTATTGATCGTTTATGGACCGGGTTGCTGGATACCTTGCTGATGGTGGGAGTGTCATCGCTCTTAGCGTTGGCGCTGGGCTTGCCCATGGCGGTGATTTTGGTGGTGACAGGACGCGGCGATCTGTTTCCCCATCCGCTGCTCAACCGTGTGCTGGGATGGGTGGTGAATCTGTTCCGCTCGATTCCGTTTTTGATTCTGATGGTGGCTTTGATCCCGTTTACCCGCTGGATTGTCGGGACCACCTACGGCGTATGGGCCGCCGTGGTGCCACTGACGTTAGCGGCCACGCCGTTCTTCGCGCGCATTGCTGAAGTGAGTTTGCGTGAAGTGGACAAAGGCTTAACCGAGGCGGCACAGGCGATGGGGTTTCATCGCTGGCATATTGTCTGGCATGTGTTGTTACCTGAGGCGCGGCCCGGCATTGTCAGTGGTTTCACTATTACGTTGGTGACGATGATCAATGCCTCGGCGATGGCCGGTGCTATTGGTGCCGGTGGTCTGGGCGATCTTGCCTATCGTTATGGCTATCAGCGCTTTGATATGCAGGTGATGCTGACGGTGATTGTGGTGCTGGTGGCGTTAGTGACGGTGCTGCAATTTTTCGGCGACCGGCTGTCGCGGCGGTTGAATCACCGCTGATGATGAGGAACATTGCGCAATATATTTCAGTCAGACGCTTTTCGGTCGCCATAAATGGCAACCCTACACCGGTGATGCACCGTTTTCGTAGGGTGCGCATTAATGTGCACGGGCCAGTAATTGCATAATTTATTGCGCTTTTTTCACCGAATCTGTAATCCCTCCAACGCCGTCAACAGCGCATCTACCTTCGGTAATAGTTGTTTACGGCGTGGCCAAATCAGGGTCAGTGCCAGGCCATCAGGCTGCTGTTCGGGCAGGATAATCTCCAGTTCGCCGCGTTCCAGTGGTTCTCTGATTAGCCATGACGGCATTTGCGCCACCCCTAATCCACCACATAACCCCTGCACCTGCGCGTCCACATCACCCAGCGCCATGCGGTGTGGCACGTTACGCCAGTGTGGATGCCCGTCGGCGGTGGTGAACAGCCAGGGTTTGGTGCTGCCATCCACACGCTCATACATGATGGCCTGATGCTGTAACAGTTCGCTTTCGCTGCTCGGGCGTCCCGCTCGCGCTAAATAGCCGGGTGAGGCGCAAAACACCATGCGTTCGCGACCCATCTGACGACACCCTAAAGAGGCGGGCACATCTGGCGAGCCGCCAATACGAACCGCAACATCAATTCCTTCATCAAAAAGATCGATAAAGCGATCGGAGAAAGTAAGATTCAGTTCCAACTCCGGATGCTGTTGGCAAAAGGGGATCAAGACCGGCATCACGCCTAAACGGCCATAGGTGTTGGGGACCGCCACACGCAGCCGTCCGGAAGGAATGGTACGCTGTGCCGCCAACACGGCTTCCGCTTCGGCCAACTCCTCCATAATGCGCAAACAGGTTTGATAATAGGCGTTACCGGCATCCGTCAGTTTGAGGCTGCGGGTGGTGCGCTCCAGCAGACGCGAGCCTAAGCGTGACTCAAGCCGGGTGACGCTTTTGCTGACGGCCGAACCGGTCAGATGCAGACGCTCTGCCGCCGCCGCAAAGCTTCCGCTTTCCACACTAGCAACAAAGGGAACGATGTCTTTCAGGCGCTGATCGTGCATTGATTCGTGAATCCAGGTTATGAATGATGTGAATTAAAGCCAGAGATAGGAATTCAATTCTCTATTAGGCTAATAATCACTGAAACTGAGGAGAATTGAAATGCAAAAGCAGGCGTTAATTGTTGGCATCAGCGGTGTGATTGGTCGCGCATTGGCAGAGAAACTGCAACGAGAAGGCTGGCAGGTCACGGGGTTATCGCGTGGGCGCGGCGCGATCCCTGAAGGTTGCTGCAGCCTCACTGCCGATCTCACCGATGCTGATGCCGTGCGCGCGGTACTGGCGCAGGAGAAACCCGATGCACTGTTCTTTAGCGTGTGGTCACGTCAGGAAAATGAAAAAGAGAATATTCGTGTGAACGGTGGCATGGTGCGTAATGTGATCGAAGCGTTGGGCGAACGATTAAACGGCGCGCATGTCGCACTGGTCACGGGACTCAAACACTACCTGGGGCCATTCGAAGCTTACGGCAAAGGCGCGGTGCCCGTTACGCCGTTCCGTGAAGAACAAGGACGTCAACCTGTCGATAATTTCTATTACGCGCAGGAAGATGAGGTGTTTGCAGGGGCCAAAAAGTACGACTACCGCTGGAGCGTGCATCGTCCGCATACCATTATAGGTTATGCGTTAGGCAATGCCATGAACATGGGGCAGACCCTGGCGGTGTATGCCACGCTGTGCCGTGAGAAGGGTTGGCCCTTTATTTTCCCTGGCTCGCCAGAACAGTGGAACGGTTTAGCCGATGTGACCGATGCCGGTTTGCTGGCCGAACAACTGTTGTGGGCCGCGACAGCGGATGAAGCCGCCAATCAGGACTTCAACGCGGTTAACGGTGATGTGTTCCGCTGGAACTGGCTGTGGCCGCGTCTGGCGGCCTATTTCGGTGTTGAAGCTGTGGCATACCCCGCGCAGATGATGCCACTGGAGGGGCGTATGCAAGATGCAGCAGACGCATGGCGTGAGATTGCTGCACGCGAGCACCTGCGTGAGTCTGACATTAATAAACTGGCTTCCTGGTGGCACACCGATGCCGATTTGGGACGCCCAATGGAAGCCTTTACGGATATGAGCAAAAGCCGGAAAGCGGGTTTCACTGGCTACCGTGCCACGCAGGATTCGTTTATTACGCTGTTCGATAAGCTGAAAGCGGAGAAAATCATTCCACAGTGAGGTGTTATGTTGCTGGTGCGCATAAATGCGCACCCTACGGTCGGGAGCATCATTAATTGCTCCCTTTACTTCTCTTCCAGTTCTCGTAGTTTACGCATGACCGGTCGGACATCGTTACTTAAATACTCCAGAGTCGTCAGATAAACCATCCGGCGTTTATCAAATCCTTTGCAATAAAACATAAACCGCAAACCCGGTGCGCAGACCAATAACTGCACATCATTTGCCATCAGCGTTCGGATATCGGACTCGGTAGTATCACGGGTGAAACACCACTTAAGTTGGCGCTGATCAATCGCTTTTTGCACCGCAGCAATGTATTTCTCTTCGCGAAAGTAACCGAATAGTCCTCCATTGGCACCAAATCCTGGCATTCTGAACAACGTTGGGCTGGGCATAGAGATGAGCACAATGCTTTTCACGGGCGATTAATCCTTTATCTGTGAAGTTTGAGCGCCATCAACAGACTGTTACTCCTCGTTGACCATTCACTGGCGCTATCCTGTTGAAATGCTTACATGCTAACATGAGAATGATTCTCAACAACAGGAGGTTGTTATGTTTAAATCGTTTCCACTCATTTTCTCCCTGGCATTAGTGGGGTGTAGTGCAAGTACGCCGCCCACCAAAAACATACAGGCGCCAAAAATCCTTCATATGGTCAAACCGACATATCCCTATTACGCGGTTAAAAACCGCGTAGAGGGAAAAGTGTCATTTGTTTATGACGTAGATGCTGAGGGTAAAGTTAGTGAGATGCGCATTATCGAATCGACGCCCGATCATCTGTTTGATGACACGGTTATTCGCGCTGTCAGCCAGTGGCGTTTTGAAAAGGGCCATCCCACTAAAAATATTTCTATGAGAATCGTGATGCGTGTTAATCAAACACTTAATTAATGATTAATTGTGCCATAGAACATGACGGAGAAAGAGCAGGAATTTAACGGCTAAAATGTCTAAATCATCACAATTCGAATAATGCTAGTGGTTGAAATGTGATCATTTGCATAAAAGATATCAAGTATTCTTGTATGGTAGTTCATCTAAAGTAAATCATTGGCACCTGACTTTTCGATAAGGTGCCGCTGATGATTAATCGTTCAGAAGAAAAGCCTATCAAGTTAAAAAACATGCTGGCTTATGGTGGCGGCGATGTTTTTGGCGGTGGCAGTTTTACCGTGCTCGGCCTGTGGCTAATGTTTTTCTATACCACTTATGGTGGTTTGAGTCCGGCAGAAGCCGGGGCCGTTATTGCTTTTGCCCGATTACTGGATGCGTTCTTTGATCCCTTGATGGGTTATGTCACCGATAATTTCTGGCGCAACCGCCTGGGGCAGCGTTTTGGGCGACGTGGTTTTTTCTTCCTGATAGGTGCGCCGCTGGTCTTTGCCAGCTACATCATGATGTGGGTTAGCGATATGGGCTTTACGTACTATCTCGCAACTTACATTCTTTTTTATGCCTGCTACACACTCGTCATCGTACCCTATGAAACCCTGGCCGCGGAGATGACTCACGATTTTCATGTTCGTTCGCGTTTGACCGGAGTACGTATGTTCTTCTCGATGGGGGCCGGTATTCTGGCAGCCTGGTTGCCAGGTGTTATCATTGGCCTGTTGGGCGAGAATGCCTCATCTTCATTTTTCTATATGGCGATTATTTTTGCCACGCTGTTTGCGATTGTGATCTTCGGGCTCTACTTCTTTACCTGGGAGCGTGAGATTGAGGTCGTAAACAAGCCCGTGCCCGTCGAATTTAAGCGCGATATGAAGGCGCTGTTTCGCTCGCTGATTTCTACTTTCCACGTTCGCACTTTCCGCCAGCATGTTGGTATGTATCTTGGGGCCTATGTCGCACTTGATGTGCTGGGTGCCGTGCTGGCTTATTACATCATTTTTGTCCTTGGGCATAACGCGGTCGATGCGGCAAACAGCATGACGTTTATGTCGGTGGTGCAGTTCATCTGCATTGCGGCCTGGATTCCTTTCTGTATCCATATTGGTAACGGTGCGGCTTATAAGTTGGCGCAATATTTAATGCTGGCAAGCGTAGCCTTATTCATCAGCTTTTACGCCATTGGTATTAGCGCGGAAATGTGGATGGTCTGGGGGGCAGCCATTGTGATGGGTATGGGCCGTTCAGGAACCCAGTATGTCTGCTGGAACATCTACAGCTTTATTCCCGATGTGGATGAGATGCTTACCGGTCAGCGGCGGGAGGGTATTTTTGCCGGAGTAATGACATTTGTGCGTAAAGCCGTACAGGCGGTGGCTCTGTTTATTGTCGGGTTGGTATTACAAGCCTATGGCTTCGCCGGAAAGGGCGCGGTAAGTCAGCCCCCCGAAGCGATTCATGGGATTGCCTTAGTGTTTGGTGTGGGGGCGGTGATTTTCCTCGCGGTTGGATTATTCAGTGCGCGTGGTTTCAGCCTGAACCGTCATAACCATGCATTGTTGATAGCAGAGATTCAACGCCGTCATGCCGGCGGTCACCCGGCAGAAGCCAGCTTCGAAACGCGTATCGTAGCGGAAAAACTCACCGGCTGGCCGTGGGCCAGTTTATGGGGCAAAAACGACATTATGAAGCGCATCGATCCGCGCGCAGACACTTTCACGGCTAAAGGAGATCAGCAACATGACACGCATAACCTTTGAAGTCATGCAGGGCACTATTGAGAAAGCGTTTTTGAACGCTGGTCTGGATGCAAAACAGGCGGCGCTGTGTGCGCACATTCATACCGAGACCAGTTGTGATGGCATCCCTTCTCATGGGCTGAACCGTGTGGCCCGTTTTGTGGATTATCTGCATAAGGGGTGGGTAGTCGGGAGTGCAATCCCAGAACGGGTGAAAAGTCTGTCTGTGATGGAGATTTGGGATGGTCAGCGTGGCCCCGGTATTACCAATGCGATTCGCGCTGTTGATCGGGCCACTGAACTGGCGCGTGAACAGGGGATGGGGCTGGTGGCAATGCGCAACACAACACACTGGATGCGCGGCGGAACTTACGGCTGGCGGGCTGCCGAAAAGGGTATGGCGGCGATTTGCTGGACCAACACTGAATCCTGCATGCCTGCGTGGGGTGGCAAAGATACGCGATTGGGCAACAACCCATTTGTGATGGCGGTACCGGGCAAAGAGGGGCCTTTGGTGTTGGATATGGCGATGTCGCAATATTCCTACGGCAAGTTACAAGTCACGCGTATGCAAGGCGCGCAATTACCCTATGCTGGCGGATTTGATGCGCAGGGCAACTTAACCTGCGATCCTGCGCCTATCGAAGCCTCAATGCGCATTTTACCTACCGGATACTGGAAGGGGTCAGGCTTGGCTATCTTACTTGATGCGATGGCTGCGCTGTTATCGGGTGGCAGTTGCACAGCGGAGATCGACAGGATTCAGCAAGGCAGCTGCACCGGCGCCAGCCAAATATTTATGGTGTTTGACCCTGCTCAGATAAGCGGGCAAAACTTCTGTGATCAGTTGGCGGAGACTATTCAGCAGTATGTTAATGGTTCAACGGTGGCTGAAGGATTTAGTCGCGTGACCTGGCCCGGTGAGCGACAAAAGGCCACGCGCATTCGTAATCAAAAAGAGGGCATCCCGGTGGATGCCGGGGTGTGGGCGGAGGTGCAGCGTTTGGCTGGCTAATGATATACGCCTTCAACAGCCATGTTGCGATGGCTGTTGAAGGATTATCGCTGGCTGATGCCCTTACGCGTAAATTGCTGCTCAGTCATCATTTTCCCCCACTGATCGCCCTGCCACTCTTGGGTCAGGTGGAAGGCGACATCTTATCTACCCCAATCTCACCCAGCGTTTTCCTAATAGCACCGTCATCGCCACGATGACCACAATAGCGGCCAGATGCATGAGGAAATCCATTGCGTGTAGATGGACAGGATGGCAGAAAGCCAACATTGTTACGGCCATACAGGCGACACCCAATCCGGCCATCGCCAGACTGCGCACCGGGTGTAAGGCGCGAGTGCGACGCAAACTGGCGATCATCAACACCATCATCGGCGTGCTGACCACCAACAGGAACGTAAAGCATCGCGCACTGTCATTGTCGTGTGGCTCAATCACCGCATGAGGAATGCTGCTCAGACTCAGGCCTAACCACAGCATGCCGAGGGGCAGCAAGACCTTCCAACTGTTGCTCTGGCGCCCGGCGATGCTCATATTAAATGCGCTGCGAATCGCCAGTAGCCCGAGAATAAATGCCAGCACCAGTTGCACAATCGCGCGCATCGCGCCGGGTTGCGACCAGTCGGTGAGCGTCCGCTCTACCAGTAAACTGGCGGCGATGCCGCACGGCAATGCCAGCGCCAACCACATCAGCACGCGCCATCCGGTGCGAAGAGTGGGTTTGACGGGCTGCATTTCGCGGCCGAGTTTTTCGATTAACAGGTCGTGATTATTCATGGTGTGCTCCAAAGCGACGCAGATTGCTCAGCGCGCGGTGCAGCAGCGATTTCACCGCAGCCACACTTAAATTGTTATGCGCGGCGGCTTCTGACAAGCTCATTTCGCGCAGATGGACATGTTCGACGATTTCACGCTGGCGTGAGGGGAGCTGGCGCAAATAGCCAGCCAACTCCTCATGCGTCTCCAGCGTTGCTCTCTCTGGCGCGGGAGCGGATTCCGTCAATGTCTCTTCATGAACTTCCCACTGCTGATAGCGTCCACGCCGCCGCAACGCATCAACAGCACGTGCGGAGATAATTGCCATCAACCAGGGTAAAAACGGATATGCAGGATCATAGGTGTGACGCACCCGATGCACCGTTAACAGCACATCCTGAATCACATCTTCCACTAATGCTTCTTCGGTGAGTTGTTTGCGTACTTGCCCACGAATCACCGGCACCAGTGCTTTCAGCAGTCGGGTGTAGGCGAGCTGATTGCCCGCCTGCGCCTGTTCCATTAGCGCGGGCCAACTTTCGCGCGCGCTATCGCTTGTTTGCATAATCCGCCTTGTTGCTTTTACGCCTTACTGCTGGCCGCCTGCAGTGCGTTCACCACAATGCTCGGGGTCAGCACTTGCGGTAACACTTTTGGCGGTCCGCCATCGGCGGGGTAAACCAGATACATCGGTAATCCGCCCTGACCAAACTCGCTCATGGCGTCATCGACGTCGGGGTTAAATTTAGTGGAGTCAGCCACCATATACAGCGTACCGGTTTTTGCCAGTGCGTCTTTAACCGCCTGCGTCGAGAGTGAAGTTTTCTCATTCACTTGACAGGTAATACACCAGGATGCGGTGAAATCGACAAAGATCGCTTTACCGTGCCCGCGTTGCGCTGCAACAGCCTGCGGCGTCCACTTCTCTTTAGTGAGCTGCGCGGTGACCTGATCACCCGCCAGGCCCGCGCCTGGTTTTATGAGTTGTGGCAGCGGCGCGAGCACGGCGACTATCAGCACGGCGGTCACCGCGAACAGCGCTTTGTGACCTTTACCTGCAAAGCGTCGATGCTGTGCCATACCATACAGCCAGCCTGCAAAGGCTACCACCACGGAGGCCGCAAGCAGTGTTGCCAGTGCTGCGCTGCCCGCCTGTTGTGCCAATACCCAGACTAACCAGGCGTAAGCACCGAACATTGGAAAGGCCAGGCCGCGTTTCAGTACATCCATCCATGCGCCAGGACGCGGCAAAAACTTCGCCAAACGAGGGAACAGTGATATCAGTGTAAAGGGCGCTGCAAAGCCCAACGCTAATGCGAAGAAAATCACCAGCGCAATAGCCGGTGGTTGCACCAGTGCATAACCGATGGCGCTGGCCATAAAGGGTGCCGCACACGGTGTGGCAACCAGAATCGCCAGTACGCCAGTGAGTGCTGAGCGTAAGAATGCACCGCGATTGATTTCAACCGATCCCACGCGCTGAACCGATAAACCGACTTCAAACACGCCGAGTAAGTTGAGTGCAGCGGCCAGAATCACCAGCGAAAGCAGGGCAATCACCAGCGGCGATTGCAGTTGGAAGCCCCAGCCAACGGCGGCCCCGCCAGCACGCGCCGCCAGCAGAACCCCTGCCAGCGCCATCATGGTGACAATCACCCCGAGCAAGAAGCCCAGACCTTCACGCCGCGCATTGGCTGCGTTGTCAGTGTGGCGTAACAACCCCAATGCCTTGAGTGAAATCACCGGGAAAACACAGGGCATGAGATTAAGAATGATGCCGCCAATAAAGGCGGCCAGCATGGCGGTTAACATCGCTGGCCTCTTTGCTTAGTTAGTTTGCGGATGCGCGTCGTCGTACTGCTTCACGGCGGCGAGCGCTTTCTCAATATGCGTATCTGGGTTTCTGTCAGTGTAACTCAGCAGAATGTTGCCATCTGGTGCAATCACATAGGATGTACGGTCAGACAGGGTTTTGCCCTTCATTTCCATCGTGGTTTGATACTGTGCCGCGATTTTGGCCCCAGGATCGGCAGCTACCGCGAATTTGTCACGACACTCTAGTTTAGAGAAGTCACTGACCTGATCGGTATTCCCGGCCGTGACACCAATCACCGTGGCGTGCATCTTGGTGAAGTTATCCGTGGCTTCGGCAAAGTCATGAGCCTCAAGCGTACAGCCCTTACTGAAGGCGGCTGGGAAGAAATAGAGCACCACGGGGCCTTTCTGTAAGGCTTTCTGGAGTGAGAAGGTCATTGGCTTGCCGGCCAAGGCGGCTTGCAGCTCGAAATCCGGTGCTTTAGCGCCAACCGGCAGAGCGGCGTTGGCGGTGAATGCGGTGGCAGAGAGGCCCAGTGCGGCCGTGATGCTCAGAGTACAAACGAGGGTTTTGAACGATTTCATTATCTGCTCCTGCGATCTAATTGAGGTCCGGTTTGGATGTTTCACTACTTCAGTTCGCTGCAGGTTGTGGGAAAGTTTCGGTGATCAGAAAAAAAAGCTACATTATTCGCGCAATGTGACTCATGGATAACGAGGTAAAGCGATATGGATCGTAAATACTTTAGTAAAATCATTTTTTTAATTGGCTTGTCATGTTCTGCAACGGTGCTGGCTGCACCCGCGACAAACAGTGATGTCGCGTCATTAATTAATCAGCGCTTGTCTTATATGAAGGATGTTGCCGGTTATAAAGCGGCCAACCATCTTGCTATCGAAGATTTACCACAGGAAGCCAAAGTGCTCGCCAGTGCGGTGCAACAGGCTGAAAAACTGGGCTTAGCAGGGGAGTCGGTCAAACCTTTTGTGCAGGCACAGATGGATGCAGCGAAAGCCATCCAATATCGCTATCGCGCTGACTGGCTCTCTACCCCTGAACAGGGTTGGCAACCACTGCCACTTGACCAGGTCAGGACAAAAATTAATGTGCTCAGTGCCAGCATTCTCAGCGGCATTAGCACGCAGCTAGCCCGAGGTGAGCATTTCACCGACAAGCCTTCCTTTTTGCACTCGCTTAATCAAACGCATTTGGCTGAGAGTGATAAAGCGAGGCTGTGGGAAGCCTTGCAGGAAATTAGCCTGAAAAAGTAGCGACTATCGAGACGCGGGGCGTATTTCGATACGCCTTGTTCACCCTCTGGAAGCATTCCACTTTGTTATTGCTGTTCTGCATTCCGCCACCTTTTCCTTATATCCCCAACTGAACTCCCTATGTCCTGCGCCCTTGGGTGCTCTGCTATAACTGCTGCGTGTTATTAACGTGTAGGAAAAGCGTGTCATGGATATTCGTAAAATTAAGAAACTGATCGAACTGGTTGAAGAGTCTGGCATCTCCGAGCTGGAAATCTCCGAGGGCGAAGAGTCCGTTCGTATCAGCCGTTCACCTGCTAATGCCGGCTACCCTGTGATGCAGCAGGCTTATGCTGCTCCGATGATGCAGCAGCCTGCGCTGGCCACCGCCGTTGCCCCTGCGGCGGCAGCACCGGCTGCAGAAGCCGCTAAGCCAGAAATCACCGGTCACATCGTGCGTTCTCCGATGGTCGGCACCTTCTACCGCACCCCAAGCCCGGACGCGAAAGCCTTCGTGGAAGTGGGTCAGAAAGTCAACGCGGGCGACACTCTGTGCATCGTTGAAGCGATGAAAATGATGAACCAGATCGAAGCCGATAAGTCAGGCGTTGTGAAGGCGATCCTGGTCGAAAGCGGCCAACCGGTTGAATTTGACGAGCCGA